>QWHP01000107.1 GCA_021404985.1 Actinobacteria bacterium ATB1 | reverse complement strand
GTCTCGCGCATCGACGCCCTGTTGTCCCGCTGAGGAGGCCGTCTTGCGAGGCGTGGGATTCGGGACCAGTCCTCATGCTCCGCACCGTTCGGACGATTGGTCACGCATGAACCGGGGAACCGAATGAGAAGCGGCCGGAGATCACGGCTCTCCGCTCTGAGGGCCGTGGCGATCTCGACGGGGATCGTCCTCGTCACAGCGCCCCTGGTCTGGCGAATGCACGTCCTCCCAACGCTGGAGGAGTTGCCAGTGGGCTTCCACAGGTCGGTCGATCTGGAGGGCCACCTCGAGCTGGCGTACGACCCTTGGACGCTGAGGCCGGTGGATCCCCCCCGCACCCTGCCGTTCAAAGTCACGACGGACATTCACGCCAAGGAGGGTCATGGCAAGAACGTCACCCTCGATGTCAGGGAGACGTCCCAGGCTTCGGCTTCGATCAACATGCCATCCAAGGACCAGTACGTACTCGACCGACACAACATGCGCAATGTCGCCAGTGACGACGCCTGGGCAGGGGACCCCGGCAATGTCGTGGACCGCTCCCCTGCCTATTCACTCAGCCTCCCACCGCGTTTTGATCCCTCGAAACGCTACCCCTGGTGGGTGCAATCCACCGGCAGCATCGGGGAACTCTCCCCCCAACATGAGCGTCCCGTCATCGAGAACCTCGAGGTCGCCCGGTTCCGTCTCGATTTCCATGGTGCTCCTGCGCGAGACCTGATCGAGGAAATGGCCGGATTCGGACTCCCGAACCAACTGAACCCCGATGAACTTCACACCGTGACTCCGCCCGGAGATGAAGAGGTGATCTCGAATCTTCGTGCAAGCCTCGAAGCTGTGCGACCTGACTTGCGAGGCACAGTGACAGAGGCGCTGGCACAGCCTGTCTCGGTCTCCTATGTGCTCGAGGGCGGTCTCGTCCTCGACTTCGAACCCCGAACCGGGGCTCTGGTGCACGTGACCACTGTCGAGCTGGTTCTCACTGCGACAGCCCATACCGAAGGTCTCCAGAAAGCGGCTTCGGTTCTCGCAGGCTCAGCGGATCCAGTCGGGGTCGACCTCGCGACCCAGATCGACACTCTGGCCAGGTTCCCGGATATCGAGGTGTTCTCCTATTCGCTGTCCCAGACTCCCGAATCCACGGCGATGGTCGCCGGGATCGTGAAGGAGAGCCTGCGAAAGCTCGCACTGGCCAAGATCTGGCTCCCGCTTTCGCTCGGGGCCTCGGGTCTCGCCATCATCATGGTCGCCGCCTTCCCGCGGCGCCGGCCACGCGACGACGGTGAGTGGACAGCATCACCACTAGCAGAGTGCACCGGGCTTCTCGAAGACTACGGGGACGAATGGATCGACATCCGGGACAAACCGGCAAGGAGCGCCTGACCCGAGTAAGCCGCCCGGGCTCCCTCAACCGGCTTCGGCCTCGTTACGCCAGTCGAGCCGCGGTGAATCCGCCCAGAGCCTCTCGAGTTTGTAGAACTCCCGCGTCTCCTCGAGGAACACGTGGACGACGACATCGCCGTAGTCGAGGAGGGTCCACCTCGCATCCTCACGTCCTTCGCGGATGCGTGGCTTCCGGCCGAGCAACAATAGGGCCTCTTCCACGGCGTCGACGATCGTCTTGACCTGCCGGGAGTTGGCACCCGACCCGATGACGAAGTGGTCGCAGACCCCGAGAGTCTTCGAAACATCCAAGACGACCACGTCATGGGCCTTCCTGGAGTCCATCGCCCTGGCCGCGGCCCTTGCGGTGGCGTCTGGATCGTTCTCCGTGTGGCGTGCTGCTGTGCCGATCCGTGGGTTCAGCGACTGCTCCTCGTCCCTGGGCCCCCGACTCGACTGCAGGCCGGGGAACCGTCGTGCCGGTCGTGCCAATGCTACTTGTGCGCCTGCCCGAGGCCGGTTCGTTTCGGGGCATGGTCGGCGGATCGACCACCTGCGCGCTCGAGCCGGTCAGGTCCGGTCACGGTACAGGCCTCGCCGGCGGATGACGTCGGCGACCTCCTCCGGAATCCCACGGGGCATCTCGCCCTTCGCAAGGGCACGGCGCAGGTCGGTCGAGGCGACCGGCACGGGCGACATATCCGCCAGAACCGAACCGGGGGGAAGATCGGCTTCCGACTTGCGCTCCCCCGGACGCGTCACGACGACGAGCCGTGCCAGGCGGGGGATCTCCGTCCACCGTCGCCACGTGTGCAGGTTCGCCGCCGTATCGGCCCCGGCGACGAGATACATGTCCACCCCACGTCCGCCGATCTCGTCGGGCAGATGACGTCTGCCTTCGGGACTTGAGAGATCTTCCAGGGTCTCCACCGTGTACGTCGGACCCTGCCTGTCGATCTCCACCCTGCTCGCCGACATCTTGTCCTCACCCCGTATCAGGGCCTCGACCATCTCGAGGCGGTCCTCGGCCGACGCCGAGACTTGGCCGTGCTTCTGCCAGGGGTCACCGGCAACGACGAAGAGCACGTGATCGAGCTCGGCGGCCTTCGCTGCGGCCTTTGCGGCCGCAAGGTGGCCAACGTGGGGCGGATCGAAGGTGCCACCCAGTATCCCGAGACGGAAGGCTCGCGACCGGTCGGCCCCTGTGCTCAATGCGCTTCCAAGAGCGTCTCGATGAACTCCTCGAGCTGGCGCAGGTTGCGGACCTCATGGACGCCGTCACAGTGTGCCCCGTATTCGGACATGACCGAGTCGCCGGTGTCCCAATAGGACAGGGGCTCCGGGTTCAGCCAGTAGACGTGACGTGCTGTCCTGCCGAGATCGGCGAGGACCTCGGCTTCGGAAGCGTGGTAGTTGTTCCGGGCATCGCCGGTGACGAGTATCGACGTCTTCGCCGACACGTCCCTGCCCCACGACTCGTTGAAGCGCACGAGCGCGTGGCCGTAGTCGGAGTGGCCGTCGATCCAGACGACCTTCGCGTGCTGGTTGATGTCGAGCAGGGCCTTGCCCAGATCGTCGGTGTCGAAGTACTCGGTGACCTCGTCGATGTCGTCGATGAAGACGAACGCACGCACCTTGGAGAACTGCATCGACATCGCATACACGAACTGGAGGGTGAACCTGGCGAAGCTCGCGACGGAGCCGGAGATGTCGCACAGGAGCATGATCTCCGGCTTTGTCGGGTTCGGGTGCTTGAAGCGTGGCTCGAGCGGGACGCCGCCGGAGGAGAGGGACTCGCGCATCGTGCGCCGCACGTCCAGACGACCCCGGCGACGGTGCCTCCGCCTCCTCGCAAGCCGAGCCGCCAGACGCCGGGCAAGCGGAGCGACGGCGCGTCGCAGCTCTCGCATCTCCACCGAGGTGGCGTGCATGAAGTCGACCTCTTCGAGCAACGGCTTGCGGAGGGTCTTCGCGAGGGCTTCGGCACCCCGGTCGTCCACGAGCCGTCTACGGATCTCCGCCTTCACCTCGTCCTTGAACCGCTCCATGCGGGCCTCGATCTCCTCCCTGAGGAGGCGCTCCTCCAGAGGAGTGGGCGAGGCCCCTGTCCGGTCGACAACGCCGTCTCGGGCATGTTGCAGGATCCTCTCCAGGAGCGCCTCGAGCTCGACCCCCCTGAGGGTCCTGTACAGGTAGTAGGTCCCCCCGACGGGACGGCCCGGCTCCATGCCTGCGAACTCGCTCACCGCCATGCGGGCGAGGGCCCGAAGGCGGGCGTCGTCGTAGTCCTGCAGGGCTCGCAAGAGCGACTCGACGAGGTCCTCTACGTCGCCGCCACCTCCCGCTGCTCCCTGACCGGCCGGGGGGATCCGGAGCTCGGGCGGCAGGTCCTGTTCCGGTTCCCCGCCACCGACGGACTCCCCCGGCGCGAGGGAGAAGAAGACGTCGAACGCGGTCTCGAACGCCGCCCAGTGCGAGACGTTCTTGACGAGCGTGGCGCCCAGAGCGGCTTTGAACGCGTTGCGGTCCTCGAGATCTACGATCTGGACCGCCCGCAGCGCGTCGAGCGCCTCGGCGACGGATACCGGGACACCCACCGTCCGCAGCTCCTCGATGAAGAGGAGCATCGTACGGCTGAGCCCCTCGGCGAGCGTCTCGCTCGCCGCCCTGGCATCGATCCCGGCTCCTGTCATGCTTTCGCCCTCTCGGCCTCCGCATGGCCGTTCACGCTGACGTGTCGAGCTCCTTCGTGGCCTTCTCGATGTCGGTCTGGTACTTGAGCAGGACGTTCAAGGTCGCCTTGGCCGTGTCGGCGTCGACGTCTCGGACACCGAGCAGCATCAGCGTCCGTGCCCAGTCGATGGCCTCCGAGATCGACGGCGGTTTCTTGAGGTCGATCGAGCGGATCGACCTCACGATGCGCGAGACCTGGTCGGCGAGATGCTCGGTTGCATCGGGCACACGCGAGCGGATGATCTCCTGTTCCCGCTCTATGTCGGGGTAGTCGACGAAGAGGTAGAGGCAGCGACGCTTGAGGGCCTCTGAGAGCTCCCTGGTGTTGTTCGAGGTGAGCAGAACTGTCGGACGTGACTTCGCCTGGATCGTGCCGAGCTCGGGGATGGACACCTGGAAGTCCGAGAGGACCTCGAGGAGAAGCGCCTCGGTCTCGATCTCCACGCGGTCGACCTCGTCGACGAGGAGCACGACCGGCTCGGGAGAGCGGATCGCCTCGAGCAGGGGCCTGGTCAAGAGGAAGGGTTCCGAGAAGATCGAGTCCTCGATCTCGTACCAGTCGTGGGCTTCCGCCTGGTCCGCCTGGATGCGCAGGAGCTGCTTCTTGTAGTTCCACTCGTAGAGTGCCTTGGCCTCGTCGAGGCCTTCGTAGCACTGGAGACGGATGAGCCGGCGACCCGACGCCTCAGCGATCGCCTTGGCGAGCTCCGTCTTGCCGACACCGGCGGGGCCCTCGCAGAGGACCGGCTTCCCCAGACGATCGGCGAGGAAGGCGACGTTGACGATGTGGTCGCTGGGGACGTACCCGGTGGCGCGAAGGCGGTGGGCTACGGCGGTGACGTCTTCCCAGATCGGATCGATATCCACGCAGCGCAGGCTATCACCCTTGTTGACCGGACGGTCAATTGGTTTGCCCCGAGCCTCATGGAGGCTATATTTGCCTTTATTTGACTACCTATGCCTCCATTGAACTCGCTTTACATGGGATTCGGCAGCCAGATATGTCCGTCGTGAAGGCAAGTGTGCAGGGAGTGGAGCCGTTCAGGTCGCGGGTCTCCGCTGCGCTGGCGTGTCACGGCATGACGGTGGTCGACGAGCCGGGCGAGTCCACCGTCAGGGTCACTGTCCTCGCACAGGAACCACGCAGGTTCCGTCTCACGCGCCGCGAGTCGGAGGTCATGCGCCGCCTCGTTCGCGGTGAGACGAACCGGGAGATCGCCTCTGGGCTCCACCTCGCCGAGAAGACCGTCAGGAACCACATCGGCAACATCTTTGCCAAGCTCGGCGCGACACACCGCGCCGAGGCCGTTGCCCTGTGGCTCGGCCTCGAACGCTGAAGGGCCGCCACCCGGACGACCACGTTGCCCTGCCCTGTCAGCGTTTGACGGGTCGGGTCTGGCCGTCGCCGTCGATCACGAGACGAGTCCGCGTATAGCTCTCGACCGAACGGACGAAGCCGTCCTCCGGCGCGAAGGCGGGGGATGCGTTGACCACGAGGACGGCCGAGTCGAGGCGGTTCCGGTAGTCACGAAGCACCCTCACGCTGTTCGTGAGGATCGTCTCCACGGTCCCGTCGGTCCGTCGGTCGACGACGTCGACCGCCTCCCCGAGAGTGCGAGCTCGAACCAGGGTGAGCTCCTTCCCCATGTGCTCCAAGGCTTTCACGATGTCCTTGACACCGGTCCGGGAATAGTCCGAGTGGAACACGACAGTGTCGGCGACTCCGTGCGCGGCAGCGTTGACAGCGACGTAGGTCGCCTGCCCCGTCTCTGCCGTCGAGTCGAGGAAGATGTGCCTGTGCGTTCCCGTCCTGCCGGCAACGAGAGTCTCGCCGTCGAACCGGGCGGCGTCCACCTCGACCTCGTCGATCGAGGGCACTGCGATCACACAATCCGCAACGAGCCCGGCTGCGCCGAGGGCAGTCCGAATCCCCTCCACGTCGCGGCCCGCCACGGCAGCCACCGAACCCCCGAGCAGACATTCGGCGATGTCCTCGTCCGAGGGTTCGAGAAGCCCCACGACTCCCAACGGCACCGACATGACGAGACGCAGAAGACCCTCCTGCGTCCTTTCCCCGGAGAGGATCCGGCCGACGGGGTCCGCATCCATTTTCCGCTCGACCCCGAAGCGCCTGCAGGCGTCGAGGCGACGATCGAGGGAGCACGCCGCCAAGAAGCGCGCTGCGGCTCGCAACCGGACCGATTCGGTCACGTGCTCGCCGTCCTCACGCGAGGACCACCAGATCGTCCCTGTGCACCACGATCGGGGCATCTCGCTTGCCCCGGATGTCCGCCAATTCCTTGTGGTCGACCCTCGTGATGCCCTTCCCGATCAGTTGCCCCATGCGATCCTGTATCTCCACCGCGTCACCGGAACGGAAGCTCCCGGCCTGGGCAACCACGCCGACCGCGAGCAGGCTCGACCCGTCGTCCGAGAGGGCCCTTGCAGCACCGTCGTCGACCACCACGTGTCCGGCGGCACCCTGGGCGAACGCGATCCACAGCTTCCGTGAGGACAGCCGCCTGTCATGGGGGCGGACGATCGTGCCAACCCGATCGCCCCGGAGGATCTTGGGGAGCACTTCGGGGTTGTCCGCTGCGGCGATCACCGTTGCGACACCCGACCAGCTCGCCATGCGGGCCGCTGCCAACTTCGAGGCCATGCCTCCGGACCCGACCTCGGTGCCTGCTCCACCGGCGACTGCCTCGAGCTCCTCGTCGACGCGATGGACCTCCTCGATCAACGTGGCGGCGTCGTCGAACCGCGGATCGCCCGTGAACAGTCCCGGCTGGTCGGTCAGGAGCACGAGGAGGTCCGCCGCGATGACATGCGCCACAAGAGCGGAGAGCCTGTCGTTCTCCCCGAAGCGGATCTCGTCGTCCGCAACCGTGTCGTTCTCGTTCACGACCGGAACGACACCGAGCTCGAGCAGGTACCGGAGAGTCGAACGGGCGTGCAGATACTGGTTCCTCTGCTCGAAGTCGTACCTGGTGAGGAGAACCTGCCCGACAGGGATGTCGTGTGCCGCGAACGCGTCGGCGTAGCTGTCCATGAGCTTCACCTGACCCACCGCAGCCACTGCCTGGAGCACACCCACGTCACCGGGCCTCTCGTCGAGACCCAGGGCCTCGACCCCGGAGGCGATGCTTCCGCTGCTCACCACGAGCGTACGGGCACCGAGCTCCCGCACTCGGACAACCTGTGCGACCAGGCGCTCCATGCGGTCGAACGCGATCGAGCCGTCGTCCCCGGTCAGGGAACTCGTCCCCACCTTCACGACGATCGTCGGGTGGGGAGGAAGCTCCACTCCTGTCACCTCTTCCTCCGCTGTCTCGTGCTTCGTCTGGTCCCTCGCTTGCGTCCCGCCCCAGCAAGCCTGTTCCTGGCTGCTGCATCGGCTGCATCGGCCTCTCGCCTGCCGGGATGACCTCCCCGGCGCCGGCGAGACGCGCCCGCGCCGCCGGGGTCGGGAGAGTACTCGAACTCGAAGTCGCCTATTCGTACGATCCCACCGTCGGGGCAGCCCGCGTCGGCAAGCATGTCGAAGACCCCGAGCCCGCGGAGGCGCTCCTGCACGTACGACAGGGCCTGCGGGTCGGTGAGGTCGGAGAGCGCGACGGCTCTGCGCGCATCCGCCCCATCGACGACCCAGACGTCGTTCTGTCGCTCGACGCGCACACCCTCGGGGGCCGGGCGGTGGACGACCACGCCCACCGCCTCGACAGCCGCTGCCCTGCTCTCGAGGACGACCGCCGCCATCTCCCTCAGGAACGGACCGAGCCCGATACCGGCCACGGCGGAGATCCTGTGCGCTTCGCGGACGGCCTCCGGAGCCTCCGCGGGTGGTGCCCAGCCGGCAGGTAGGGCGTCGGCCTTCGTGACGGCGGTGATCCGCGACCGCGTGAGCAGCTCCGGCTGATACTTCTCGAGCTCGGCGAGCAGCACCTCGTGCTGGGTCCCGACGTCGACCTCCATGTTGAGGGGATCGAGCACGACTGCGAGGACCCGTGACCGCTCCACGTGCCGCAGGAATCTGTGGCCGAGCCCCTTGCCATCGGCTGCTCCTTCGATCAGACCGGGCACGTCCGCCACGACGAAGTCGACGTCGCCGACGGCCACGACTCCCAGGTTGGGCTCCAGCGTCGTGAACGGATAGTCGGCGACCTTGGGCCGTGCC
>QWHP01000106.1 GCA_021404985.1 Actinobacteria bacterium ATB1 | reverse complement strand
CTGTGGACGTTGACGAGCAGACCCAACAGGACACCGAGGCTGAGGATCGATGAGCCGCCGTAGCTGACGAAGGGAAGCGTCACGCCCGTGACGGGCATCACCCCGATCGTGACAGCGATGTTGAGGAAGGACTGAAAGGCCACGACGGCGGTCACCCCTACGGCGAGGAGTGACCCGAAGAAATCTCTGGAGAGCTGGACGGCTCGCACACCGCGCCACACGATGATCCCGATCAGCGCGATCACCGCCACGGCCCCGAGGAAGCCGAGCTCCTCGCCGATAGCAGTGAAGATGAAGTCGTTGTGCTGTTCGGGAATGAAGTTGCCTTTGGTCTGTGTCCCCTGGAAGAGGCCCTTGCCGGTCAGACCGCCCGAGCCGATCGCGATTCCGCTCTGGCGGATGTTGTAGCACTCCGCGCGTACGTTCTCTTCGGCGTTGAGGAAGCACGAAAGACGGGCCTGTTGGTAGTCCTTGATGATCCCGAGTTGGAGGGCGAAGATCACGGCGATCGCGCCGGCGGCGGCGAGGGTCCCGATGTGACGCGGCTTGGCGCCCCCGATGAGGAGTACCGCGAGGAGTAGGAACACGTAGACCATGACGGAACCGAGGTCGGGCTGGAGGATCAGCAGCGCCATCGGGGCGCCGGCGAGTACAAGGAGCTGGAGCAGGCGGCGCCTGTCCAAGCGGCCTTCGCCCTGGGAGGCGACCGAGGCGAGGACGAGGACCATGATCGGTTTGCCGTACTCCGCTGGCTGGATCTGGAAGGCCCCGATCTCGAACCACCCCCGGGCCCCGTTGACTTCCGTGCCCAGGGGCGTGAGCACGAGTAACAGCGATGCAAGAAACGCGAAGTAGAGGCCGGGCACCCAGGCCTTCCATCGCGTGTAGTCGAACAGGTTGACGACCAGGGCGAGAGCGACCGCCAGGACGATGAACACGATCTGGCGTTGCAGGAGGAACGTGCCCGACAGGCCCTGCTCGACGAGTCTCGAACGCGAAGCCGAGTAGACCATCACTACGCCGAGCACGAGCAGAGCCCCGCATGCCCCGACGAGGATCCAGTCGACGTGGCTCCATGGCCCGGCGGCGGCGGAGCGACGCGAGCGCTCTATCTGGCGGACTCCGGGGAAGACACCGGCATGCATCAGTCCGTCACCGCCCCCTGCACCAGCCCCTGTGAAGGCAGGTCGTAGATACGCTCGTAGATCAGGCGGGCTATGGGCGCTGCAGTGTCGCCTCCGTGCCCGCCTTGCTCCACGACGACGGCAACGACGTATTCGGGGTTCTCGACGGGAGCGAACGAGACGAACCATGCGGTGTCCTGCTTCCCAGCCACCTCGCCCGTCCCCGTCTTGCCGGCGATCGCGACACGCTCCATCGGGTAGCCGTCGAACGCCACGCGGGCGGTGCCCTCTGTCGTGACCCCGAAGAGGGCTTCCTTCAAGACCGAGATGTCTTCTGGCGGAATCGGCAGGGCACCGATCTGCTCTGGCGGGACCTGACGTATAGGGGCACCCGTCTGACTCTGGACACGATCGACGCTTCGTGGCTTCCAGACCGTCCCGCCGTTGGCGATTGCTCCGTACACCGCCGCCATCTGGAGTGGTGTGACGATGAGGTCTCCCTGGCCTATGGACATGTTGATCGAGTCGCCGGGATACCAGAGGGGATCGGGGAAAGCCGTCGGATTCTCGTTGTTCACGCGACGCTTCCAGTCCTCGTCGGGAACGCGCCCCGCGCGTTCGCCCGGGATGTCAACTCCGGTTCGGGCCCCCAGTCCCAAGCTGCGGGCGGTCTCCTGGAGGAACCATCTCTCGCCCCGCCTCTCGTACATCTCGTTTCCGAGCATGTAGTAGTAGACGTCGACGGACTGCACGATGGACTTGCGCAGGTCGGTGCGGCCGTGACCGCTCGGCTTCCAGTCACGGAACTTGCGCTTCTCCCGCCCGGCCACGAAGTAGGGGCCGGCGTTCACAATCGTGTCCCTCGTGATGAAGCCCCACTGGAGCCCGGCGGTGGCGGTGACGACCTTGAACGTCGAGGCGGGTGCGTAGAGCCCGGCGATCGCCCTGTTGGTGAGGGGATACTGGTTCCGGGGGTCGTTCAGCCATGCCCAGCGTTCCTGGGGGATCCCGTCCACGAACTCGGACGGGTCGTAGTCGGGATAAGACGCCATCGCCCGGATGCTCCCGTCGCGCGGGTCCATGACGACGACCGCTCCTCCGGTCGCCTCGAAGGGCTTCTCGGTGTTGCCTCGATCGACCCTGCGCCGCGCTGCGTCGATACCTTCCTCCAAAGCCTGCTCGGCGATCTCCTGGACTCGGGGATCTACGGTCGAGACGATGTCGTGACCCTGCACGGGAGCTGTTTCGTCGAGAGGGCGGCCGATCTGGCGCCCCTTGCTGTTCACCAGGTAGCGGCGCTCCCCCGCCTCACCGCGGAGATCCTGCTCGTAGGACGCTTCGAGGCCGGCACGCCCGATCGAGTCGCCCATGTGGTAGTCCTCGTGCTCCTCGAGGTCCTCGGCCGTGGTCTCCCCCACGTAGCCGAGAACGTGGGGAGCCAGCGTGTGGCACTCCTCGACTCCGGGCTCGCAGTCGGTCTGGGTGTAGATCCGTTTGGCTGTCACCACAGGGACGACGCCGGGGAACTCCTCCTGACGTTCCTTGATGAACATCATCGTCTCTTTGTCCACCTCTGCGATGGGGAGGGCGACAACGTTGGGATCCTTGGGGCGCTCGATGCGAGACCAGATCTCTTCCTCGGTCATCCCGAGAATCCTGGCGAGGCGCGAGACGAGCCGATCCTGCTGGTCGCTCGGCACCTGCGAGAGGTCGATCCCGACCTGGAGGGCGAGCGTGTTGTCCACGAGGACACTGCCGTCGCTTCCGAGGATCCGCCCCCGGGGAGCCTCGATGTGGGCAATTCGCAGCTTGTTCTGTGTGCTGGCTTCCTCGTAGCTGGTCTGGTCGAGGATCTGGAGATACCAGAGCCGGATCAGGACGAGAATCGCCATGATCACGCAGCCGGCGACGAAGAGGCGCAGTCGAGAGCGTGGGTCGCCCTCGTCCCGTCTCCGCCGGTCGCCCGGCATGTGGACGCGACGCACCGGTGGACGCCGGACCCTGAAGGCCGCTTCCCGGCGGGGTCGCGCATGCACCCCGCGACCGTCGCCACCGGGAGACTTGCCGGTCCTCGCGCTCCCACCCTCGAGGGTGGCCACCCGTGTCCTCATGCCGACGCCCTCGGACGAAGAATGAGATGAACGAGCGGGAGGACGAGGAGACCCAGGATCACGTTGTACGCGCAGGTGAGGAACACCGTCATCGCGCCCACGCCCCGGGTGCCTTGACCGAAGAGCGTGGTCAGCAGGAGCACGAAGCCCTGACCAGCAGCGGTGGCAACCGCTACGACGCCGAGGGGCGCGAGTGGTGAGTCCGACATGTGGTCCCGGAACCAGCCCACGAAGTAGCAGACGAGGCAGTAGCTGAGCGCGGAGACTCCGAGTGGGAGTGCGCCGATCAGGTCCATGAGCAATCCGGCCGCGAACCCGGTGGCTGCACCCCACTCCGGACCCTCTTCGATCGCGACGGCGATGGCGACGAGAAGAGTGAGCTCGGGCAACGCCCCGAACAGCGGGATGTAGGCGAAGAGCGCCGCCTGCAGCACAAGGGCAACGAGGAGGAGGAGGGGTATCCCGACCCAGCGCTGGACCGGGGACGAGCCCGTCACGCGGATGGCGTCCACAACAGCACCGATACGTATTCTCGTCTGGTTGCGTCGGCGAAGGGCTCGACCTCTATGCGGAGCGTGAGCCCCGAATCGTCGGTTCTCACCGCGACGACGCTCCCGACCGGGATCCCGGCGGGAAAGCTCGACCCCTCGAAACCGGATGTCGTAAGCAGGTCTCCCTCTTGGACGTCTGCGCTCGCCTCGACGAGCTCGAGGCGTGGTGGATCCTCCGCACGACCGGTGACGACACCGGTCACCCCACTTCGCTCGTCCCGAACCGTGACACTGAACTGGGGATCGCTGAGGAGCATCACCTTCGACCGGTTCGACGTGGCGTCGGTGACGCGTCCCACGAGTCCCTGCCCTGCCAGCACGGGATTACCGTCGGATATGCCGTTCTCGGTCCCGGAATCGATCTCGATCGACCAGTCGGTGTTCGAGACTCTGACGCCCGAGACCCGCGTCGTAAGGTACGCGAAGTCGTCCTGGTTCTGGAGCTTGGTCAGCTCCCTGAGCTCATCGTTCTCGCGTTCGAGGCGTGCAGCGTCTGCTTGTTCCTTCTCGAGCTCTTCGACTCGTTTCGTGAGGAGGTCGTTCTCCGCCTTGAGGTCGCCCGAATGGATCAGACCGGAGATGAAGCGGCCGATGGGCCGTGTGACGGTCCCTACCGCCGACTCGACAGGCTCCACCACCGTGAGCAGTGCCTTGCGCAGGCTTGACGGCTCCCCGCCGCTGTTGAACTCCATCGTGATCAGGACGACGGCTACCGAGACGAGAAGGATCAGGAGAATCCTTCTGCGTAGAACCGGGCGTCGTCGGAAAATGACCATGAAATCGCGTTGGATACCGTTGCGTGCGGGTGGACCACCACGGGATTCCCCGTGTGGGAGTTCTATGACTGTGACGTCGAGGAGATCAAGACTTGCTTGAGTGCCTCGAACTCTTCGAGGCACTGTCCCGAGCCGATCACGACTGCGTGCAGCGGAGATTCCGAGATGCGGATCGGCATCGCGGTTTCGCTGTTGATCCGCTGGGCGAGTCCCTTGAGCAGTGCTCCTCCTCCTGTGAGGACTATGCCCTGTTCCATGATGTCGGCCGCCAACTCCGGTGGCGTCCGATCCAGCGTGATCTTCACTGCGTCGACGATCTGGGAGACGGGCTCCTCCAACGCTCCGCGTATCTCCTCGGTCGTCACGACGATCGTCTTGGGCAACCCGGTGACCAGGTCACGCCCTCGGATCTCGGCCCGGGGCTCTTCCTCGAACTTGAACGCGGAGCCTATCGCGATCTTTATCTCTTCGGCGGTTCGCTCGCCGAGAGCCAGCGAGTATTCCTTCTTGACGTAGTTGATGATCGCTTCGTCGAGCTCGTCGCCACCGATCCGTATGGACTCCGACGTCACGATGCCACCGAGTGAGATCACTGCGACCTCTGTCGTGCCACCACCGATGTCGACGACCATGTTCCCCGTCGGCTCGTGGACAGGGAGACCGGCGCCGACCGCGGCCGCCATCGGCTCCTCGATGATGTAGGCGGCACGTGCGCCTGCCTGGATCGCCGACTCCTCGACGGCCCGCTGCTCGACCTGCGTGATGCCCGAAGGCACGCAGATGACGATGCGCGGCTTCTGCCAGCGTCGCTGCTGAACCTTCTGGATGAAGTAGCGGAGCATCTTCTCGGTGATTCCGAAATCGGCTATAACGCCGTCCCGCAAAGGCCTGATCGCCTGGATGTGGCTGGGCGTTCGCCCGATCATGCGCTTTGCCTCGGATCCGACCGCCAGCGGACGTCCGTCACGCGTGTTGATGGCGACCACGGATGGCTCGTTGAGGACGATGCCCCTGCCACGGACGTAGACGAGCGTGTTGGCCGTACCGAGGTCCACGGCCATGTCCCGCCCGAAGACTTGGCTGAATGTGGCCATATTCGCCTCCCGGGGCTCGCCCACCGGTGCCCGGTCCGACCAGCTTCGTGCACCACTCGGGCACACAATGCCGTCGACGTTAGTCGTCGCCGTGGGGGCTCTGCGCGAAATCTCGCTTTTCGGTCAGAGGTTGGGAAAGAAGAGAGCTGCTTCCCTCGCCGCGGACTCGGCGGAATCCGATCCGTGTACGAGGTTCTCGCCCACGAGCGTACAGAAATCGCCCCTCAAGCTGCCAGGTGCGGCCTCGATCGGGTTGGTCACTCCCATTAGGTTGCGGACACCCCGGACCGCATCGGGTCCTTCGACCAGCATCGCGACGAGTGGCCCGCTTGTGATGAACTCGACCAGCTCCCCGAAGAAGGGTTTGCCGTCGTGCTCTGCGTAGTGCGTTTCCGCCACCGAGGTGTCGATCGTGCGCATCTCCATCGCTGCGATCCGGTAGCCCTTGCGCTCGATGCGCGAGACGACCTCCCCGATCAGTCCGCGTGCCACGCCGTCCGGCTTCACGAGTACAAGGGTCCGCTCCGACACCACAACCTCCGTCGCTCTCTACAACCTCCCGTCCCGGCTCGCGCCTGAGGACGGGCCGGAGTCACGAAGGCGGATTCAACTAGCCGGGGGGCGCGTCCGTCCACCCGGGCCGATCGCGAGCGAGCATGGGACGCAGAGCACCGACCAGGTACAGCGAGCCTGCCACCAGTACCAGATCCCCGGACGAGGCGATCTCGAGGGCCCGCCCCAACGCCTCCTCCGGCCCCACCGCAGTCTCGGCGTCGAGACCTTGCCCGCGCACGAGTCCGGCGAGGAGAGCCGGATCGTGGAATCCCTCACCGGCCGCAGTTGCGACGACATGGGAGGCGAACGGGGCCAACGCTGCCACGATGCCCTCGGCGTCCTTGTCGCCGAGGATCCCCACAACCCAGATGAGACGGTCGAAACGGAAGTTCTCCCGGACTGCCTCGGCGAGAACCTGAGCGCCGTCGGGGTTGTGAGCGCCGTCGAGGACGACGGTGGGCCGGCGTCGCATGACCTCCAGGCGCCCGGGGGACGTGACCTCGTGGAGCGCCGCCCTGAGCAGGTCATCTCCACAGGCACGGGCGAAGAACTCTTCGACCGCCGCGACTGCCAGCGCGAGGTTCACGGCCTGGTGTCGTCCGAGGAGCGGAACGTAGAGATCCTCGTACGACGCGCGGGGTGTCCGGAGGTCCGCTGCCACTCCACCGTGAGCGATCCGGACGTTGTCAAGGTCGACATCGGCACCGAGACATACCGGCGGGCTCGCTCCCACCTCGTCGCATCTCCGCTCGAGGATCGCGAGCAGACCCGCGTCCTCGATTCCGGTCACGACACGGCTCGTTGCCTTGACGATGCCCGCCTTCTCGTCGCAGATGTCGGCCACGTCCGTGCCCAGATAGGCCACGTGGTCGACCGAGACGTTCGTGAGCACCGCAACGTCCGCATCGGCGACGTTCGTGGCGTCGTAGCGCCCTCCGAGGCCGACCTCCAGAACTGAGACGTCCACTGCCGCGTCGGCGGCTGCGACGAACGCGGCACATGTTCCGAGTTCGAAGTAGGTGAGACGTCCGAGCGCCCGGCGCTCGAGCTCGTCGGACACGGCGAGCACGAGCTGCATCGAGTCCGCGAATGCCTGAGGCGAGATCGGCACGCCACCGATCTCGATGCGCTCGTACACGTCTGTCAGGTGCGGAGATGTGTACAGAGCCGTCTGGAGTCCCTGCTCTTCGAGGACACGGGCGACGATCCGCGAAACGGTGGTCTTGCCGTTCGTGCCTGCCACGTGGATGACGGGTGCCGTCCGTTGCGGATCACCGAGGAGCTCCGTTGCGGCCCACATCCGTTCGAGGCCGGGAAGGACACCGAGGTTGGCGCGCGCCGCGAGGGCAACCAGGGCCTCATCGGGTGTCATGGACACAGACTGCCAGACGGATGTGGCCGACCCAAGGCAGGCTCTGGGCGTCAGCCGGTGACGCTCGGCTGGGCAACAGCGGGCGTCACGGCGGCTCCCGCCGTAACGTCTTCCCCGCCACCGGGGCCGACCGGCTCGTCGGTGATGTCGAGAATCGGGTCGTAGAAGTGCGCGTAGTACACCGCCGTCGATGTCGGGGTTGTGAGCTTCAGCTCGTCCTCGGAGAGGGTCGCGTAGTCGCTCTCCTCACCCCGCCCCCAGCATGTCACGAAGCGTCCGTTCCAGTCCGGCTCGATGTAGACCCGCCAACTCCCTGCGTTCTGGTATGTGAGGCCTTCCCAGAGGAGCGGCCATTCGATACCCATCCGGCCACCGGTGCCGGTCGGGGGCGAACCGCCCGTCGGATACGAACCCTTCTTGAACTTCTGGTAGATCGTCTTGGCTCCGCCGGCACCGACCGAGGCCCGGATGGAACCGTGGACGAGGGCTGTCTCGATGGTGCAGGAGGTTTTCTGCCCGTCTTGGGACCAGCCGCCGTCTTCGTTCTGTGCAGCAGCGAGCACGTCGAAGGACCCGTCGATCGCGCTGGACAGAGGATCCTCGTCCAGCCCGAGAAGGGCCATGATCGCCCTTGCCGTGAGTGCCGGATCGAGGGTGGTGCCGTCGCTCGACCAGCCACCGCTTTCGAGGTGGTTCGTGTTCTTGATGTATTCGATCGTCTTGGCTTTGTCTTCGAGTTCGATCGACTGGGCTGTGAACATGTAGGAGGCCCAGATCGTCGAGGCGAGGTTC
>QWHP01000105.1 GCA_021404985.1 Actinobacteria bacterium ATB1 | reverse complement strand
GTGCCTCGACGATCTCGGTCTCGCTTCCTCCGGTGTGACTGACGGGACGGTCGGGGTCCAGAGGTGCCCAGTCGAGACCGCTGTCGGTCGTCCAGACCTCGACGCTCGTGGGTCGGGGCTCGGATGTGTACAAGGTGCCCGCACCCCGGTAGACCGTCATCAGCGGTGTCCCCCCGACATCGCGCACCCGCCAGACGACGCAGTCCGGCGGTGAGATCGGTGCCGGCTCGGACCATCTGCCGTCGAGGCGCTCGGACACATGGATTCGATCCGGTTGGAAGGCGAGGGGATTGACACCCGCCGTGAACATGAACAGGAACAGACGCCCGTTCCAAGACCAAAGGCGCGGCTCGCGCACATCGCGTCCGAAGGCGAGCATGGTCTCGGCACTCCAGGAGAGGCCGGCATCCTCGCTCGCCACGACGTTGATCCGCGCGTCCCTGGACGCGAAGTGGGAGGTTGCCGCGCGCCAGGCGAGGTAGCGTCTGCCGGCGTGGTCGGCGACGTCGAGGTTGTTGTTTGCCCGCCCGGGGGCGACTCCGATGGGAACGGCCGGGCCCGGGACGACAGCCTGAGGTGGGCCGATGTGGACTTCGAGGCTGGACATTCCCCTCCCGGCATTTCGGTCGCGGACGGTGTGGTCGCAAGACTCCCTCGTGAGTCTGCCCGTCTCGAGCGACCGACGAGGAGTTGCGCGTGGATTTCATGACGATGATGGCACTCGAGGAACATGGCCCCGACACGTATGTCGGTATCGGGCCGGAGTACCCGTGGGGCGGCCTCTATGGAGGGCAGATCGTCGCTCAGGGACTGCGCGCTGCCGGCCTCACGGTCGAACCCCGGTACCGCGTCCACTCCCTGCACGCCTACTTCATCCGGCTCGGCGACGCCACGGAGCCGATCCGCTTCGAGGTCGACCGTCTCCGCAACGGGCGTTCCTTCGCGACGAGACGGGTCGTGGCCCGCCAGTCGGTCGGCGCGATCCTGAACCTCGCAGCCTCCTTCCAGGTGGACGAGGAAGCTCCGGACGCCCAGACCGCACGCCTCCGGGACGACATCGTCCGCTACGACACGGTGGCCAACGACACGTGGAGTCCGGTGTTCGACAGACGCGTCGACCGCAAACACGATCTGACCGGGGTCTCCGCAGGCTGGTTCCGCATGGAGGAGGACCTCGGCGACGACTCGATCCTCAACGCGTGTGCCGTCGCATACATCGCAGACGACCTGCCGACAGAGGCCGTCATCGCGCAACACCCGGAACGGCCAGCGACATACGAAGAGGAATCCTGGCCGTTCTGGAGCGCCAGCCTGGACCACGTGATCTGGTTTCACCGGCCGATGCGTGCCGACCGCTGGCACGCGTACGACTTCACGTGCCACGGGCTCATGAGCTCCAGAGGCCTTGCGATCGGATACGTCTTCACCGAGGCCGGCGACCACGCCGCGACGGTCGCCCAGGAGGTTCTCCTGCGTCATCGCAAGTGACCTGCGGGACCGCAGCCGTGGGGCGGTAAGTCGGCGTCAGCGGTACTCGGGATTCGGGAAGTCGAAGCGGCAGCCTGCGTCCCACTTGCTGCGCTGGTTGCCGTGTGCGGGGATTCCTCCTGCGTCCCTGAGCATCCTAGCCATGTGCATGAGGTTCCATGTCATGAACGTGGTGTTGCGGTTGGTGAAGTCGTTCTCGGGACCTCCGGATCCCGGGTCGAGGTAGGAGGGGCCCGGACCGGCTTCGCCGAGCCATGCGGCATCGGCTTGGGGGGGTATCACGAAACCAAGGTGCTGGAGCGAGTAGAGGATGTTCATCGCGCAGTGCTTCGCCCCGTCCTCGTTCCCTGTCACGAGACACCCGCCGACGCGTCCGTAGTAGGCGTACTGGCCGGAGTCGTTGAGAAGGTGCGAGTTGCCATAGAGACGCTCGATCACCTTCGTGCACACCGAGGACTTCTCGCCGAGCCAGATCGGGGTCGTCAGGACGAGGATGTCGGCGTCCATCACCTTCGCGAAGATCTCTGGCCAGTCGTCCTCCTCCCATCCGTGCTCGGCCATGTCCGGATATACGCCGGTGGCGATCGCGTGGTCGACCGCACGTACCACCTCGGTTGTCACACCATTCGCCTCGAAGATGCCCCTCGAGATGTCGGCGAGGCCCTGGGTGTGGGACAGCTCGGGTGAGCGCTTCAGCGTGCAGTTGACGAAGAGGACGCTGAGATCGGAGAAGTCCCAGGTGCTCTCGGTGCACAGCCGTTCCTGCATCTCGTTCAGGACCATCGGATACCCCCTGTCGGCCTGTCAGGTCGCCGCCTCGGCTAAGGCTGAGAGGGACGTTACCGGTCCGAGTGCGATCATGACGTCCTCGACCTCGAGGACAGTGTCTGCCTGGGGTGGGATGAGAAGGTTCCCGTCGGGCTTGCGAACGGCGAGGATCATGACCCGTTCGAGGGGCGTGCACGCGTCCCTGACGGTCTGTCCGGCGAGCGGCGAGGCTTCACCGACCTCGAGCTCCTCGACGCGCAGTCCGGGTGCAAGGCCGACCATGTCCACGAACTCGAGGACCGCCGGGTCTCTTGCCATCAGAGCCATGCGCACGCCGCTCAGGGCGTAAGGGGACACGGTCCTGTCCGCTCCTGCGCGCTTGAGCTTCTGGATGCTCTCCGGACTCGACGCGCGGGCGATGATGTTCAGGTCCGAGCTCAGCGCTCTCGCCGTGAGCGTGATGTAGACGTTGACCGCGTCCGAGTCGACTGCACAGATGAGCCCCTTCGCCCTGTCGATCCCGGCCTCCTCGAGTACACCCTCCTTGGACGGGTCTCCGATCAGGTAGGGGACACCCGCTTCCGTGAGTTCCTCCTCGAGGTTGGTGTCGGTTTCGACGACGAGCACCTTGGAGCCCTGGCGTGTCAGCTCCTCGACGGCCGCACGGCCGACGCGGCCGTAGGCGCAGATTACGTAGTGGCCTTCCAGGGCAGCGATCCTCCTTCTCATGTCACGTTGCCTCCAGCTCTGACCGAGCTCACCCTCCGCGAGAAGAGCCGTGAAGCCCGCGATGAGATCGAAGACCGCGACAATCCCGAAGACGATAAGGGTCATCGTGAAGACCCGGCCAAGGGAGCTGAGTGGCTGGACCTCACCGAAACCAACGGTACTCAGGGTCGTGACCGTCATGTACGCGGCATCGAGCAGGGTGTAGTGCTCGATGACCATGTAGCCGACGATCCCGTAGAGCATGGCAGCAGCAAGCAGAAGCATCGGCAGCCGGAACCGCGAGGCGAGGATCCGCACGAGTGTCGGGGATCCGGTCGGACTTCCCGCACGTCGTCGCGCGCTTCTTCGTTGTCGAGGCATCGGCAGGAGGTTACGTGGCGGCACGCTGCGCGCCGTGGCCGGCGGGGGGTCCGGGTGGGTCGTGGCGAGTCCCGCGGGCGGGCGGGTTTGGCGCGTGGATTTGGTGGTGGGGTTCGGATCGGCGCGCCAGGTCCGGTGGGTCCGGTGGGTTGGCGCGTGGATTTGGTGGGGGGTTCGGATCGGCGCGCTATGGCGATCCCAGTCCCCCGCCGCCGTCCCCCTCTCCCGTCCCATGGCACCTGTGAGACGACCCGGGCCTTCTCCGTCGGGCCTCCTTGGTAACGTTCGTCCGGCGGATACCTTCCGGACGACCATCGGAGCGAGCGACCCCCCGACCCCCCGACCCCCCGACTCCGGGAGCGCATCGCTCGTTCACCCGCCGGAGCCCCGCTAACGGAAGAGACCAGGGCGCAAGAGACCAGGCATGCTGTTCCACCTCCAACACCGCTTCGCAGCCCCCGTCGATGCCGTCGAGTCCGTGATGTGCGACCCGGATTTCTATGTGGCTCTCGGCGAGCTTCCGGACATCGGGGAGCCGAAGATCCTCGAGCACTCGGCCACCGGCAAGCGCGTCTCGGTGAAGGTGAGGCTCACGTTCACGGGCTACATGGAACCGATCGCCCAGAAGGTGTTGAGAGGACAGACTCCCTCGTGGGTGCAGCTCCTCGAAATCGACCTCGACGCGCACACGGCGGAGCTGCGAATCGATCCCGACGTCGCCGGTAGCGTCGTCAGGTGCACGGGCCACTACGACCTGAAGTGGGACGGCGACCACACGGTCCGCAATCTCGATGGCGAGTTCGCAGTGCGGATCCCGATGCTGGGCAAGCGCGCCGAGAAGGCGATTGGTCCCGGAATCGTCCGCCGCCTCGACATCGAGGCGGACATCCTTCGCAAGAGGCTCCCGTGAGGAAGGGCAGATGACAGAAAAAGACGAAGCAGGCAGCTCGACGCGGGTTCCCTACGACACGCTCGTCGCGTTCACCCGCGAAGTCCTTTCGACATACGGTGTGCCGGAGGTTGACGCCGAAGTGACGGCCGATGCGCTCGTCGCCGCAGACCTGTACGGAATCGACTCGCACGGTGTCGCCCGGCTCGGCTTCTACATGCACAAGCTCGGGCAGGATCTCGTCAACCCTCGACCCCGGCCCCGGATCAGCGTCGACAGCGGCCCGGTGTTCGTCGTCGACGCCGACAACGGCCTGGGACCTGTGGGCGCGCAGTTCGCCATGAGCGAGTGCATTCGCAGGGCATCAGACGGGGTCGCCGCGTGCGCAAGCGTGGGGCGCAGCAACCACTACGGGATCGCCGGCTACTGGGCGCTGCAGGCCGTCGAGCACGGGATGATCGGCGTGTCCCTGACCAATGCGACGGCGTTGGTCGCGCCGACGTTTGGGCGCGAGGCGATGCTCGGCACGAACCCGATCGCCGTCGCGGTGCCTTCGGGCGGCGAGAACCCGTTCCTGTTCGACGCAGCGACGAGCGCCGTCTCCTTCGGGAAGGTGCAGCTCGCTGCGACCGAGGGAACCGAGATGCCCGAAGGCTGGGCCCTCGACCCCGAGGGGAACCCTACGACCGACCCCGGAAAGGGAATGCTCGGCGCACTGGTCCCGCTCGGCGGGACGCGGACGCTGGGAAGCCACAAGGGGTATGGCCTTGCCGTACTCGTCGACATCTTCTCCGCATTGCTGTCGGGCGCCGACTGGGGCCCGCACTGTCTCAGTCTCACGAGCGAGTTCAACGAGGTCGCGAACGTCGGACACTTCTTCGCCACCATTCGCGTCGATGCGTTCCGGCCCCTCGTCGAGTTCGAGGCCGAGATGCGCGACATGATCTCCACTCTGCGTTCGGCCCCGACGGCGTCCGGTGAGAGCGACGTCCGTGTGGCCGGTGATCCTGAATGGGACTGCGCTGCGGACCGTTCGGTGAACGGGCTACCCCTGGCGGAGTCCCTGGTTGCCAACCTTCGCGGGCTCGGCTCCTCACGTGGGGTCGAGTGCCCGTTCTGAAACGCGGCGTGCCGTCCCGTCTCGAGGCCGAGGTCGAGGCTGCAGGATCAGGCCGATAGGGCCATGGCGATCGGGTCAGGGTGAGCGCGGTATCTCGATCACCTCGATCGGAGCGAGTTCCGCGATCTTGTTCTCGCCGTCGAAGGGGTGCCACACGAAGATCGACATCGTGAGCGCGTCGGGGGTGAGGTCGACGATCGTGAACCCGTCCTTCTCGATCGGCTTCACCCACTCCTCTACCGCCACGGCTTCGGAGACCTCCGGGACGTGACCACGGATCGTCGACGGGAAGCCGAGCAGGCCACTGCCCAGCGTGCCGGCGAGTAGGCAGACCGGCGGGTTTGCCGACAGATCGGTTGTGCCTGTCGAGATCATCTGTCCGGCGGCGGTCGCATGCAGGTCCCCACTCACGAACAGGGCGCGACGATCGGTGTTCGCCGAGGCGGCCGTGACGAGCCTGTCGTGCTGGGCGAGCCAGCCTTCGGACCAATACGGCTTGGGAACACCTACACCGAGAGCGCCTCCGGGTTGGGTTACGTCGGGGTACCACTCGCCCCACTTGCCTGCCGTCCACCCCATCGGAGTCGACGGAACCTGGACGACGTGGCGGGCGTCCGACGCAGCCAGCCGGCTCACGACCCAGTCCTCGCAGTAGTCGGGCAGGAAGTGTCCAACAAGTGCGTTGTCGAGGAAGCGGCGGCAGTCGTAGATCAGGGCCTCGATCAGCTTGCCGAAACGGAACGAGCCGAAGTGCCGGCTCACACCCTCGACGTTCCCCCCCGTGAACTCCGGCGGGTATGTGTCGTCCTCGAGAAATTCCGGGTAGTACATGCCCTGCGTCACCGCAGCGACATCGCGCATGAACTCGTCCGGAGGGAAGGTCTGGAGGCCAGGCTCGGCCCAGTCGTTCTCGGTGTAGTCATGGTCGTCCTGGACGAAGAAAGCCGGGACACCTCGCATCGTCGTGCCGTACAGGTCGGCGATCTGCTGGCCGAGGGCGCGACGCAACACCTCCTCGTTCCGGGTGCCGAGCACCGGCTTGGAACGGTCGAAGAGGCCTCCGCTGAAGAGTTGTTGCAACTGGGTCCAAGGCCCCCAGACACCGCGCTGGTCCGAGTAGACGTGGTCGCCGATCGCGAGCACGGCGTCGGGCTCGAAGCTGAGCCCGCGTGCGAGGAGCTTGCGGCGGACACGCAGCGGGAGCCACTGGACACCCGTCGGGTCGTCGACTCCGCCCGCGCAGGTGTACGTGAGGAGACGGAAGCGCTCCGGCTCGCTGTCGGGGGCAGGGAACGTCCTCAGGGTCCACGGGTCGCACACGGGCGAGCCGTTCGAACTGGTCAGATCGAGCTCGTATGGGGTGCCCGGCCCGAGTCCGTCCACGTCGAAGGTCCAGGCGTATCCCTTGGTGTCGACCATCCGCCCTGTCGTGCTGTGCCCATCTACAGAGAGGACGGGGGAACTCGTCTGCGGCCCGGCGTTCAAGACCAGCTTCACGCGAAAGCGGTGGTGGTTCACGGTCGAGACGACGAGCGGGAAGTACGAATAGTCACGGCACGCGGTCAGGCCGAGACTCCCGACTGCTGCCGTCGCACCGGCTGCGCTCCCCAGCTTCAGGAACTGGCGTCTCCGCAAGGGGCCCCCCGTAGACCAGATGTGGCTGACTTCGTCCCGAGCGCACGCCGACCCTGCCTCTGAGTGGGTCGCATCCGATCTCCACGTGAAATCAGAGTGTCGAGCGGGTAACAATATGGGGAACCTGCGGTTTCTGGGAGGACCCATGACGGACCGACGCAACACTCGGGCCACGGCCATCGTGGTAACCATCGTCGTCACTGTGCTGTGCGGCTTGCTCGTCCCGGCGGGAACGGCACAGGCGGCACCCGGGGTCTTCGACCAGGGAGTCGCCTCCGGTGAGATCACGGGGACGAGCGCTCTCCTCTGGACCCGGGCCGTCACAGCGGACACGGTCGTTGTCGAGACGGCCACGGATTCGGGCTTCGCCAGCATCGTGGACACGCAGACCGCTACCCCGAGCTCCGCCGACGACTACACGCTCAAGGTCCCCGTGACGGGCCTTTCGGAGGGAACCGAGTACTTCTTCAGGTTCCGCGAGCAGAGCGGTTCGGAGGTGTCCTCGATCGGACGGTTCCTCACCCTCCCGTCCGACGCCTCACCGGAGCCTCTGAAGCTGGTGTACACGGGGGACGCGAACACACTCGTCGACCCCGAGACGAGCGAACCCGTGTACGGCCATTTCGAGCCGCTTGCCGCCGCGGCAGACGAGAACCCCGACCTCTTCGTGTTCCTCGGGGACACGATCTACTCCGACGCCCCCGAACCCATCACCGACCTCGACGACTACCGGAACAAGTACAAGGCTGCCCGTGACGCCGCCGTGTATCCGGCGATGCACGAGATCCTCGCTGCAACGGGCTCTGTCGTCCAGTGGGACGACCACGAGATCGTCAACGACTGGAACTCCGAAACCGTCGACCCCACACAGCTCACGAACGGCACACAGGCGTTCCTCGAGTACAACCCCGTGCAGGGCGACCCACAGAACCCGTCAGATCCCTTCTACCGTAGCTTCAAATGGGGCTCGGACATCGAGGTATTCGTCCTCGACGAGCGGTCCTACCGGTCCGCCCAGGTCATCGACGACCCCTCACTGCCCGGAGCGTGTGTCAATCCCATCTCTGGCGAACCTGACCTGGCGCCGACGGCACCGAGCTGGATCCGGGCGATCTTCGGCCTCGCTCTGGCACCCCTGAAGTGGTACGTCGACGCAACGTGCCGTAACGCGCTGAACGACCCGAGCCGCACGATGCTCGGCGCGACGCAGAAGGAATGGTTCCTCAATGCCCTCGAGGCCTCGACTGCACGCTTCAAGCTCGTCGTGAACGAGGTTCCGATGCAGGAGTTCTGGGCCCTTCCGTACGACCGCTGGGAGGGATACGCCGCCGAGCGTGAGGAGATCCTGAAGTTCGTGAGGTCCGCACGGACACCCTCAACTTCGACGACTTCTTCGGGTTCCTCTTCCCGAAGACCGCCGGCACCGAAGTCGTCACCGGCCCCGTCGGTACCGAGTCGTACAAGGACGAGGTTCTCAACTTCGTCGGCTCGATCGGACCCGTCGCGATCGACATCGTCTTCAACCTGACCGGGGCGAAGTGCCGCCGTCTCGACACGAACTCGTATGCGTTGCTCACCTACGACGAGGTGACGAAGAAGCTCAACATCCAACCCAAGGACGGCACTGGCACGCCCCTCTGTGGGACGGGTCTGACTCTGCAAGGTTGAGTCCGCTCCGAAGGGCAACCCACGAAACTGCCGGTACCTGCGTGGCGTGGCCGCGTCGAGCCCTCGACACCCCCGGTGTGCGTGGGCCAAGCTTGTGGCATGGCGGGGCTTGTCATCCTTGCGATCGTTTACGCCGTGGTGTGCAGCGCGGTCACGGCCGCCTGGGTGCTCGTGCAGGGCTCACCCGACAATCTCCGGACCGTGTTGGAGAACCCCAGGGACTGGAAGACCGTGGGCTTCTGGCCGATCTGGATCGTCCTCGGATGGGGTGCCGCCCTCCTGATCCATGCGGGCGCGGTCCTCACCGCAATTCTGTTGGGGGGCAACGTCGCGCGGAGAAGCGGCGATTGCGCGCCGCGCGCATCGAAGCGAAGGTGCAGAGGGCCCTCCGTGCCGAACCCGGACCGGCGCAGCCCGCTCCCGAACGATCCCCACCGGAGTCGAGCCGGCAGTGGGTCACGGTCATGTTCGTCGACATAGCCGGATCCACGACGCTCAACGAGGAGCTTGGGGACGAGGCTTGGAGCAGGTTCCTGGTCGGCTTCCGTGAACTCGTCCGTCACAACGTGGTCTTCCGGAGCGGGAGCGAAGTCGGCACGCGAGGGGACGGCCTCCTTGCCAGTTACCCCTCGCCGGCCGACGCCGTCCTCTCCCCAGTCGACATCCAGCGCGAAGTCGGGGCAAAGCTGACGGAGCCCCGTCCGCTCAGCGTCCGCATCGGGGTCGACGCCGGTGAAGCCGTGCACGACGACGGCGACCTGAGCGGCAGGGTCATCGACATCACCTCACGCGTGACGAGTGAAGCCGCCTCGGGTGAGATCCTCGTGACCGAGCCGGTCGCCGAGTATGTCGACTCCCGACTGAGGCTCGAGGATCGGGGGGTTGCGGGAGCTGAAGAGGATCACCCAACCCCGGCACCTCCTCGCGGTCGACTGGTCCGGAGCGGGCGAGGCGACCGCGGGTGGGACCGGTTGAGGAGGCAAGCGGCATCGTGAGTCACGAGCTCACCCCGGACAGCATCCGCCTCGACGGCAGGACCGCCATCGTCACAGGGGCGGCGAGGGGTCTCGGCGAGGCGATCGCTCTGACGTTCGCGGCGTTCGGGGCGGACGTGGCGATGTGCGACAGGGATGCCGACGGCATGGAAGCGACAGCCGCGGGAGTCGAGGCACTGGGGCGGACCGCATACACCGCGACCCTCGACGTCAGGGACGGCGACGCCGTGCGGGACTTCGTCGAGGACGCCGCGGCCCGCCTCGGCGGTCTACACGTGCTCGTGAACAACGCGGGCGGCACATTCCGGTCCACGTTCGAGGGGATCTCGCGCAAGGGTGAGGCAGCGCTCGTGCACGAGAACTTCACGAGCGTCACCAACGGTGTGCGGGCGGCACTTCCTCACCTCGGCCGTGGCGCCTCCATCGTGAACGTCACGTCGATCGAGGCGCACCGAGGCGCACCGGGGTTCTCGGTCTATGCCGCGATGAAGGCCGCGGTCGCCAGTATCACGAAGAGCCTGGCCGTCGAGCTCGGCCCGGGAGGGATTCGCGTGAACGCGATCGCTCCGGATGCGATTCCCACCCTGGGAGACCTCGAGCTCGTCACGGACGTCCACGACGGTGCCCCACCGGACTTTGCGACCCCGCTCGACGAGCGCGGCACACCCTCGGACGCCGCTGCTGCAGCGGTGTTTCTCGCCTCCGACATGGCACGTTTCGTCACGGGTACCACCCTCCACCTCGACGGCGGGACGCATGCCGCGGCGGGCTGGAGGCTCGGCCCCGACGGGGTCTTCAGGCCGTGACGATCCCGGCGTCGGCACCTGTGAAGGTCGGCTTGGCGTTGGGGCGATGCCGGCCCGAGATGTGGGGCGAACTCGCCGAGGTCGCGGACGGCATCGGCTACGAGTCCCTATGGCTCCCGGAGCACCTCGTGTTCCCACTCGAGATGTCGGGTTCCCCGCACTCCCGTAACGGCAGTCCCCCTGTCAGCCCGCAGACGCCCGTCTTCGACGCGTGCACGATGCTCGCCCACCTCGCCGGACGAACCGAGAGGATCAGGCTCGGCACGTACGTCTACCTCGCGGCGCTCAGGCATCCTTTCACCGTCGCACGCAGCTTCGCGACACTGGACATCGTGTCAGGAGGGCGTGTCGAGCTAGGTGTCGGAGCGGGGTGGCTCCAC
>QWHP01000104.1 GCA_021404985.1 Actinobacteria bacterium ATB1 | reverse complement strand
TCGGTCGACGCGAGCGGCTTGGAAGATTGGCGCGACCTCGTCGCGGCAGTGACCGGGGCGCTCGAAAAGGAGCGTGACGATGTGCGGTCCGAGCACTTGGTCGCCCGCGTGCGCATAACGGGCGCGACGTCGTTAGCCTGGCGCATCCGGCGCGACGCGGACTTGCTGAAGACAGAGGCCGACGACAGGGGCTCTGTCATCGGGGGATGCTGGATCGAGCAACTCGAAATTGCCTGCCGGTCGGCCGAGCAGCAGGGTCAGACGTCGGGCGACCCGATCAGGGAGCTTCATCGCCTGATCGAAGACGATGTCTTCGGATCGGAGGCATTTCGAAGCGAACTGGTGGGCGTGGCCGAAGAGATCAGGGCTCAGCTTCCGCAAGAGTGTCGTGACATCTTCGGATCGGACGAAGCCTCTTTCAAGGAGGCGATCGCACGCCTGGCGCGCGAAGGCGCCGAGGGCGTCATGGCGCGTCTCGAGGCTGCCGGCGAGGAGACTTAAGTCATGCGCCTGCGTCGCCTCGACCTTACTCGATACGGCAAGTTCACCGACCGCAGCATCGATTTTGGTGAGCGGACGGAAGGTCAGCCCGATCTGCACATCATCTATGGGCCGAATGAAGCCGGCAAGTCGACCGCATTCGCGGCCTTTCTCGACCTGTTGTTCGGAATCGGCTCGCAGAGCCCGTTCGACTTCATTCATCCGTATCCCACGATGCGGATCGGCGCGGCGTTGGACTTCGCTGGCGACACGCGGGAGTTCGCGCGGATCAAACGGCCGCAGAACAGCCTCCTCGATGGCGACGATCGCACCCTGCCTGAGGCCGCAATCCGGGCCGAGCTCGGCGGCATCGAGCGCGATGCGTACCGCACCATGTTCTCGCTCGATGATGAGACGCTCGAAAAAGGCGGCGAGAGCATTTTGGCGAGTAGGGGTGATCTCGGACAATTGCTGTTTTCGGCAAGTGCGGGCCTCTCGCATCTCAGCGACAAGCTCGTCGGCCTCAAGGGGGAAGCGGACGGCTTCTACAAGTATCGAGCTCGCACGGGAGCGCTCGCTGATCTGAAAGCGCGGCTGGCAGAACTTAAGGCGGAGCGCGAGCAATTCGACACGCTCGCATCCGATCACGCCCGCTCCGATGACGATCACGCTTTCGGGCAGCTCCTCGAGGAAGAGCGCGTGGTCACTGGTCACGATCCGGCGGCCGTCGATCTCGAACCCCGGGACGGTCGAGGGTGTGCTTCCGGTGGCGACGACGATCGCGTCCGCCTCGATCCTCGTTCCCTCGATGTCGACGGCGTCCGGTGCGGCGACGCGCCCCGTGCCCTCTATCACGTTCACGTTCCTGCCCTTGAGGAGCCCCGCGACACCCTTCACGATCCGATCCACCACGGACGACTGGCGGGCGAGGACCCTCTTCCAGTCGAGACCCTGTTCGCCCGACGTGACGCCGAACTCCTCAGAGTCCCGGACGGTCCTGGCGACCTCGGCCGTCTGGAGGAGCTCCTTGGCGGGGATGCAGCCCCGGTTCAGGCAGGTCCCGCCTACCCGACCGGACTCGACGAGTAAGACGTCGAGTCCGGCTGCTGCACCGTAGAGAGCGGACGCGTAACCGCCGGGCCCCCCGCCAATGACTGCAACGTCGTATCGGTCGGCCATTGATCCTCCTGTGACCGCACGGCCGGCGTGATGGCACGTGTGTCCGTCGCCCGGATCCTAGAACCCACCCGCAGCCGCCCTACGATCTGTCGCGAGATGCCTACACGCTGGCTGATCCTCGCCGCTCTTCTGACGGGCCTCGCGATCCTCGTCGCTGGGACCGTCTTCTTCCTGCGCGTGGTCTGAGCTACGCCTGGTCTGAGCCAACGGCTCCGGTCACGGGCCGGAACGCCAACCCACGGTGGATGGAGGGTCACGACACTCCGTGTCGCCGCCTCCATGGCCTGTGTCCTTCGCGCGGAATCCCTGACAGCAAGATGGTCTTCGACCCCGCCCCGACGTGCCTTCGGCTCACAGGACGCTTTGCGCACTAGCCCCGAGGGGGCGGCCGGGCGCCGCTACGCGCCCATCGCGTGGTAGCCGCCGTCCACGTGCACCATCTCACCGGTGACGGCCTGCGACCAGTCCGAGAGCAGGACACAGGCCATCTTCGCAACCGGCTCGGGGTCCGTGATGTCCCAGCCGAGCGGGGCGCGCTCGGACCAGGCCTCCTCGAACTTCTCGAAGCCCGGTATCGACTTCGCCGCCATCGTGCGCAGCGGGCCGGCGGCA
Source organism: Actinobacteria bacterium ATB1 (assembly GCA_021404985.1). GTDB lineage: Bacteria > Actinomycetota > Acidimicrobiia > UBA2766 > UBA2766 > QWHP01. Next base: position 6,125 of record QWHP01000104.1, on the reverse strand, counting down.
AGGGTGTTCACACGGATCCCGCGTGACCCGAGCTCGCGGGCGCAGTAGCGGGTGACGGACTCGAGCGCGGCCTTCGCCACCCCCATCCAGTCGTAGCTCGGCCAGGCGACACGGGCGTCGAAGTCGAGACTCACTATCGAGGCGCTGTCGGCGAGGACCGGGGCGAGTCCCCGGGCAACCGCCGCGAGTGAGTACGCGCTCGTCTGCAGGGCAACCGACACGCTCTCCCACTCGGCAGCGAGGAAGTCACCGCCAAGACACTCCGGCGGCGCGAAGCCGATCGCGTGCAGGACTCCGTCGAGCCCGTCCCAGCGCTCGCCGAGAGCTGTGGCGACAGCCTGGATCTGCTCGGGCTCGTTGACGTCCATCTCGAGGACATCGGGCTCGCCGGGTAGGCGCTTCGACATCTTCTCCGTCAACGAGAGCCCGCGGCCGGCTCCGGTGAGAACGACCTCTGCCCCCTCCTCGAGCGCCTTGTCCGCAACGGCGAACGCGATCGACTTGTCGGTGAGCACACCAGTGATCAGAAGGCGCTTGTTCTCGAGCAGGCTCATTCGGGTCCCCTCCGTCCTCGAACTCGGTCAGAAGCATTGACTCGGGCCGGCGCCACAAGGTTTCCGGGTGCGCCGAATGAGAGCGTAGGGTCGCACCGAGACCTTGTGATGCACTGCACCGTCTGCCACACCCCTCTGCAACCCGATGCCTCGATCTGCCCGACCTGTGGCGTCCGTACGGTGGGCTCTGGGCGGGACGGCACGGTTCCGAGCGCGCCGAGCGGGCCGGCCGCCTACCCCATGCCCCACGGCCCCACGATTCACTCAGCGGGCGAAGGGGCGGACGTCGCAGAGGAAGCGTCCGATGTCGACGTGCTGCTCGTCACGGCGGGGATCCTCGCGATCGTGGGAGGCTTCCTTCAGATGCTGATGCTCGTCTTCCCCTACCTGCAGGGGGGCGAGAGGCTCTTCGACAGCCGGGGCACAGTCGTGCTGAACGTGATGACGGGCGGCTGGGTCCTCGCCTGCGGGATCGCTGCCCTGCTGCCCCTGCGCGACGGGAACTTGGCACGGGCTGCGCTCGCCGCTCTTCTCGCCCCGGCAGCCGGACAGGCGTTCGGCGTCTTGATCGGCCTGTGGAGGGAGGCCGGAGAGATGGGACCCGGACTCTTCTTCGACGTCCTCTCCTCGATGGTGGACCTCACGGCGATCGTGGTCGCTCTCCTCTGGCTCCTGCCCCGCGAGTCGCGCGGCGAGGAAGCCGGGGGGAGGGGTGCCAACGCCGCATCGGTGGCCCTCGCGGCCCTCGGCTCGCTGATGGTGCTCGCCGGCGCGAACATGGATTGGTCGAGGCTGACTCTGGGATTCGGGACGACGGAAGGCTGCTGCTCCCCGTTCGACGCGCCCGTCGACGGCGCGAATGCCGCCGCTGTGTTCCTCACGGCTCTGGTCACCGCTGGATGCGTCCTCGCCGTCGGCCTGACGAGGACGAGCTGGGCGGCCCTCGGGCTGGCCTGTGGAGCTGCCACGGCCGCTCTGGTCCCCCTTGTGAGCCACCTCGTCACCATCGCCGAGTTGCCCGACGTCGACGACATCGCGCCGGCCGCGGGGTTCTTCGTCCTCGTCTTCGGCGTCGGTCTCACAGCCCTTTCGGTCGCGTTCCGCTTCGTTCGCATCTCGCAGGCCCAATCCGGCCCGGTGACCGAGACGCCCGTCAACGCGGCCACAGTCCCTTCCGGCCCCATGCCAACCGCACAAACTGACGGTGGTGAAGACGAGACAGAGGTGGCTCAGGCCGTCAGGCGGTCGAGGCCCTGGCGGTGATCGCATCGGGGCGCTCTCCCCTCAACGTCCCCTCGCAGACTCCTCCACCAGACGTTTGATGCTCGGAAGCATCTTTCGGTGCATGACGTACGAGATCGGCTCGAGGACAGCAGGCCCGAACGCGAGGCGTTCGGCGAGCGAGTCACCGTAGATGCTGCGGCCCCTCACGACGAGGCGGGTCCCGCGTTCGCCTGCGGTCAGGTGAAACCCCCAGATCGTGTTCGCCTCCACACCGTCGTTCGAGCGCCTGTCCCCGCCTTCGCCGGGACCCATCTCCGCATCGGACACCCCACTCGGGTCACCGGCGTAGACGAGGTCCCGGCCCGGCTCGAGCACCACGACGGTCAGGGCGGGAGCGTTGGGATGGAGCCGGATCGGATCCCCGATCGCGAGATCCTGCAGCTCGGGGATCACCCGATCGGCGTTGCGGACACGGCAACCGACGAGGTTCTCCAGGATCCTGTGACTGTAGAAGCCGCCCCGACCTTGCCCTATCTGCACGAGCCAGGGCCAGACATCCTCGGGTTCGGCGTCGATCGTGATCCCGTACGTGTACTGCCATCTCGGCGAGGGGATGATCTCGTCCCCGGGCATCGCGGCGGTGGACTCGGCAGGTGTCGCTCCCCAGGTCAGTCTGCGCCTCCGCAGCAGCGGTCCCGTGATGATCGCAGCGAGCATGCGCAACGCTGCGAGGAAGGCCTCCCCGATCTCGCCGGGCTTCGTGATCGCCCTGGAGTCCCGTCTGCTCATCGGCCACATACTGACACGCGTAGCCCGATGGATGCCGTACGGTCTTGCGCCGGCAACGCACGTGGACCCAGGATGGATGAGATGCGTTTCCTCTCCGAAGATTGGTTCTGGCAGGCCCACAGGGCGCTCACCGAGGACGAGGCGTTCGCGGAGGCGGCCAGGGGCGCCACATTCCGCCTCTGGCTGATCGCCGAAGCTGCCCCGGATTGGGCACGGGACGTGACGGTCGTCGTCGGGGGCGAGAGTGTGGAGCTCGACGAGGGGTGCACCGGCAAGGCCGACGCGGTCGGACGGGCACGCTACGCGGACTGGCTCGCCATGCTCCGCCACGAGCTCCATCCCCGCAAGGCAGTGCTCACGGGCAAGCTCCGCGGCAGCGGGCCCGTCACCGTGTTGCGCCACTACAAGGTGATCGACACCGCCCTCGACGTGCTCAGGTCGATTCCCGTCGACGAGTGAGGGCCTCGGGATAGCATCCGGCCCAATGGACCCAACCGAATGGCTCCCCCACAGACCCCCGTTCCTCCTCGTGGACGACGTCGAGGTCGCAGACGACTCCATGTCCGCCCGTGGCCGGTGGACGCCCGGCCCGGGGCGCTTCCAGGGACACTTCCCCGGACGTCCGCTGCTACCCGGCGTCCTTCAGGTCGAGTCCATTGCCCAGGTCGGCGCCTGTGCCCTGCTCGCCTCCGGCACCGACGGACTCCCCGTCTTCTCGGGTCTCGAGAAGGTGAGATGGCGCAGGCAGGTCGAGCCGGGCGACACCCTCGACATCGAGGTGACGCTCGAGTCCTTTCGCCACCGCGTGGGCAAGGCCACGGGCAGGGCCAGTGTCGCGGGCGATCCTGCATGCGAGGCAAGACTGATGTTCACCGTGATCGAGTGATCGAGGGATCACCGAGGACCGGGCGGTTCACGCGGACCGGGCGAGTCCTCAGACCCGGCGGAAGGCAAGGACGGCGTTCTGGCCGCCGAACCCGAAGGAGTTGCTGATCGCGGCCTCGATCCCTTTCGCCTCCCGGGCCTCGTTGGGGACGACGTCGATGTCAATCTCGGGGTCGGGTGTCGCGTAGTTGATCGTGGGAGTGAGCACTTCGCGTGAGATGACCATCGCCGTCACTGCGGCTTCGAGGGCTCCAGCGGCGCCGATGAGGTGTCCGACCATCGACTTCACGGAGGATGTCGGCGGCACCGAGTCACCGAAGACCCTCCGCAGCGCCTTCGTCTCGGCGAGGTCGTTCAACGGCGTGGAGGTCCCGTGGGCATTCACGTAGGTGACCTCCTCGGACACCATCCCGGCCTCCTTGACGGCCATGCGGATTGCCTGAACGGCCCCTTCACCCTCCGGGTGGGGCGCCGTGACGTGGAAGGCGTCTGCCGTGAGCCCGAAACCCGCCGCCTCGCACAGGACACGCGCGTCACGGCGACGTGCATGTTCGGCGTCTTCGAGGACGAGGAAGGCTGCTCCTTCGCCGAGCACGAACCCGTCGCGTTCGGCGTCGAACGGCCGGCTCCCCGAACGGCTCAAGGCTCCCATGTTCCCGAATCCCGAGACGGTGAGCTCGGTATGGCAGACCTCGCTTCCCCCGACGATCACGACGTCAGCACGGCCGGACCGCACCATGTCCATGCCGAGACCGACCGCATGGCCACCCGCTGCGCACGCGGTCGAAGTCGTCACGTTCGGTCCGGTGAAACCGTAACGCATGGCCAGATTCCCGGCTGTGGAGTTCGGCATGATCATCGGGACCATGAAGGGCGAGACCCGCTCCCGGCCCTTGTCGACCAGAACGCCCTGTTGGTCGAGAAGGGTGTGGACTCCCCCGATCCCCGTGCCGAGAATGACTCCCGCTCTGGACGGTTCGCAGGTGCCAGGGTCGATGCCCGCATGTGAGAGCGCCTCGTCCGCAGCGGCGCATGCCATGTGGGTGACGCGGTCTGTCCGCCTTGCCTCCTTGCGCGACCCCATGACTGCCTCGGCATCGAGGTCGGTGACCGCGGCGAACGGCCAGCCGAACACCTCGTCGTCTATGGCGTTGCGGCCCTCGACGAATCTCTCGAAGACGTCATCGGTTCCCGTGCCCTGTGGACATGCGAAACCGACTCCCGTCACGACGACGGTCCTGTCTCTCATCTGGAAACCCCCTGGGAAGTGCTCCGTCTTGCTCACGGACGTCGGGGCAACTCCAGGAGACGAGTCGCCGGCAGTCCCGGTGGGTGGACCGCCAGTGAAGGATCAGCTCTGCTTGGCCTGCACGAGGTCGATGACCTGCGCGACCGTCTCGATCCCCTCGAGCTCCTCCTCGGGGATCGATACTCCGAACTCGTCCTCCATCGCCATCACAAGCTCGACAAGGTCGAGGCTGTCGGCGTCGAGGTCGTCCGCGAAGCTCGCGGTCTCGACAACTGCCTCTGGTGCGACCTCGAGCGTGTCGACTGCAAGCTTGCGAACCGTCTCGAGGATCTCGCTTCGCTCCATGTGCGTCATTCTCCCTGTTTCTCGTGAGACTCTGCTTGAGGCTCCGACGTCCGTTTCCTTTCGACTCGGAGTGCTCCGGATGGTTTCGTATCGGCCGTGAATTCGTTCACATGGAGGGACCGCGCCTCAACCTGTCCCCATGGCCCCGTCCACCGTGAGCACCGACCCCGACACGTACGAGGCCTCTTCGGAGACAAGGTAGGCGACAGCCCCCGCGACCTCGTAGGCCTCGCCGAAGCGGCCCATGGGGATCTGGGCCAGAGCCGCGGTCCGCTGGGCGTCGTCGAGCGCCGCCGTCATGTCGGTCTCGATGAAACCGGGGGCGACGACATTGACGGTGATGTTCCGCGATGCGATTTCCTTGGCGAGGGCCTTGGAGAAGCCGACGATTCCGGCCTTGGTGGCTGCATACGCGCTCTGGCCAGGGTTCCCGATTGTCCCGACCACGGACCCGACACTGACGATCCGTCCCCAGCGTGCCTTCATCATCCCGCGCAGCACCCTACGGCTCGTCCTCATGACGGATGTCAGGTTGGTGGCGAACACTGCCTCCCAGTCCTCGTCGGACAGGCGGGCGAGGAGGCCGTCGTTCGTCATCCCCGCACAGTTGACCAGCACCTCGACGGGGCCCCCCAAGGACTCCTCCGCCTCTGCGACGGCAGCCTCGACACCGTCCGCTGTCGAGAGGTCCGCACGGACGTCGATCCCGCCGAGCTTGGAAGCCAGGTCCGAAGCGCCCGAACGCGAGCAGAGGGCGACGCTGTGACCGGAAGCGGCCAGCCTCTCGGCGACCGCCGCGCCGATGCCGCGGGATGCCCCCGTGACCAAGGCGCGCCGTTTCGTTGTTCCCTGCTCGGGAGGGGTCATCTCGGCAGGCTCCACTCGAACAACGCCGAAGCCCAGCTCATCCCGGCCCCGAAGCCGGCCACGAGGACGAGGTCACCGGGTTCGATCCTGCCGTTCTCCCAGGCCTCGCACAGGGCGATCGGAATCGACGCAGCCGAGGTGTTCCCGAACCGTTCGATGTTGACGATCGTCCTGTCCTCGGACATGCCCAGCTTCTCGATCGCGTAGAAGAT
>QWHP01000574.1 GCA_021404985.1 Actinobacteria bacterium ATB1 | reverse complement strand
CGACGGTGAAGGGGATCTTCTTGAAGCCCTCGAGTACATCCGGCTGGCTTGCGTAGGCGACGACCGGGTTGGTCATGTGGACGATGGCGGCTCGGGGAAGCGTCTCGGGGTCGACCTCGAACGTCGCCGGGTCGTTGATCGCCGTCGCGTAGATGCCCGGCAGCCCGCTGTTGATAGGGAAGTATTTGCTGTCCTTGACGAGGGGGCCGTACGGGGGGTCCTCCACCTTGAGGTGGGCGAACTTGGCATAGTTCTTGTGGATCTTCCAGTCGTAGTCGGACGTCTGCCCGCCCGCTGCACCCGGCGCTCCCACGAGCATCGAGAGGAGGGCCATGGCCCGCACGGTCTGGAAGCCGAGCTCCTGCTGGCCCATGTGGTAGGCCATGATGGAGACGGGCCGGTGCGGCACCTCGACACCGTCGACGACGATTGTGCTGCCGATCTGGGCTCGCTCCCCGAAGTCCTGCCCGATCTCCTGGATCGCCCTGGGGTCGACCCCGCATATCTTGCCTGCCCATTCGGGCGTGGCCTCGGCGACCTCGTCCTTGAAGACCTGGAATGCGGGCCTCACGGCTTGGCCGTCGACCTCGAAGAAGCCCTCCAGCGCCGGGTCCGTCGCGCTCGCCAGGGGCGCGGGGCCCCCGGAGGCATTGTCCCAGACCATCTCGACGTCCCCGTTCCGGACAACCGACCCGTCGGCGCGCACGAGGTAGGCGGCGTTCGTGTAGCGCTGCAGGTAGGGCCTGTCCAGGTGGCCAGAGGCGATGACCACGTTGCAGAGCGCCAAGGCGAGGGCCAAGTCGGTCCCGGGCCGGACCGGCAGCCAAGCATCCGCGAAGGGGCCGGCGGGCCGCAGACGCGGGTCGATCTGCACGACCTTCGTGCCACGGGACTCGCGGGCCTCGACGAGCTGCTGGGACCAGGTGATGAAACAGGTCTTGTTGCCCCCTGCGTTCGTGAGGTTCCAGCCCCAGGACAGCACGTAGTCGGTGTACTTGAAGTCGGGGTGGAGCACACCGTGCAGACCCCACGTGTACTCCATCGCCCGGTAGCCGGCGTCGGAGCAGTAGCCGCCATGGCCGACCTTGGTGGCGCGGATCGCCTCCACGAAGGCGTCGTCGTAGATCGGCTCGACCTTGCTGCGCCCCTTCTGCCAGATGACCAGCTCGGGGTCCTCGGCCCTCACCTCGTTGAGCCGTGAGGCACACAGCGCCAGCGCGTCCTCCCAGCTCGCCTCCTTCCACTCGCCGTGCTCGCCCTTGCCGTTCGTTCGGATCAGGGGTGTCTTGACGCGATGCGGGTCGTATATGGCCATGATCTGGGCCTGACCCTTGGGACACGGGGTCCCCTTGTTGCGCGGGTTCGTCACCAGTCCATCGAACTTGACGACCCGCCCGTCGATGCGGCGGGCGAGCATGCTGCAGTCCTGTTTGCCGATCCAGCACGCAGTCGGGAAGAAGTCCTCAGTCGGGGCCTTCTCGGCCGCCTCCGCCACGCGGCCCACCGTCTCGGAGCCCTCGAAGAGGAACTTCGCGCCGGCAAGCGCCCCGCCTGCTGCGACCGAACCC
>QWHP01000573.1 GCA_021404985.1 Actinobacteria bacterium ATB1 | reverse complement strand
CCCGATCTACAAGGCCGACGGCCGCAAGCTGCCCGATTGCTACGCCGATCCGCCCGAGCTGCGCGATGAGCTGACGCGAAAGCTCGGGGCCTTTCCGCTCTTCCGCTTCTGGGGCCCGGCGACGTCGATCGAATCCAGCCGGCCGCCATCGTCGGAAGTGCGAGTCCGATGTCCATCCCGTCCCCTAGTTCCTTACGGAGTCAAGGAGTATGCGCTTCTCGACGGAGGCGATCACCTTCCGTGTCTCGTCGACGGCATCGGGGTTCACAGACACTGACGTGATACCGAAGCGGACGAGATGTTCGGCGAACTCGGGGTTGTTGGACGGCGCCTGTCCGCACAGGGACGAGGTGATCCCGGCCGTCCGGCAGGCGACGACTATCCGCCGGATCGCCTCAAGCACTGCGGGGTCGGACTCGTCGAAGAGGTCGGCGAGGACCTCTGAGTCCCGGTCGACCCCCAGCATCAACTGCGTGAGATCGTTCGACCCGATCGAGACGCCGTGGACCCCCATGGCGGCGTATTCGGGGATCCGGAACACGACCGACGGAACCTCCGCCATGATCCAGCGGCGGAGCGCACGGTCCCTGCCGAGGGCATGAGCCTCGATGGCGTCTAGGCAGGCCTGCAACTCCCAGGCGGTCCGGACGAACGGGATCATGACGACGAGATTCGGAGTCTCACACCGCACGCGGGCGAGGGCGTCGAGCTCGAGCGCGAACACGTCGGCTTGTGTGACGTACCGATAGCAGCCGCGGAAACCGATCATCGGGTTCTCCTCGTGCGGCTCGAACTCGTCGCCCCCGGCAAGGCCCCGGAACTCGTTCGTCCGGAAGTCCGTAGTCCGGTAGACGACCGGTCGTGGAGAGAACGGGCGCGTGATCGCGAGCAAGGAGTCGACCATTCGCTCCACGAACTCGTTGCCCCGGCCCTCTGCGATCAGCCGGCGGGGATGCACCCCGTCGAGGGCAGCAGTGATCATGAACTCCGCACGGAGGAGCCCGACCCCGTCGACGGGCAGCTCCGCAACGGCAGCGGCGTTCTCGGACATGGCGAGGTTCACGTAGAGCTTGGTGGCAAGAGCTTCGCGGGAAGGGGACGCAGCCACCTGGACCTCGGGCCGAGCAGCGGTGCCGGCATGCTCGACTGCACCCGTCCCCACCACGTCGCCTTCGTGGACCTCTCCGAGAGAGCCGTCGACCGTGACGAGCTCCCCTGTGCGCAGACGGCTCGTCGCGTCACGGGCCCCCACCACGCAGGGAATGCCGAGCTCGCGGCTCACGATGGCTGCGTGGCACGTGATCCCACCACCGTCGGTGACCAACGCGGCCGATCTGCGCATCGTCGGCACCCAGTCCGGGCTCGTCATGGGTGCGACGAGCACCTCGCCGTCGGCGAGCTCCGAACCCTCCTCGGGTCGTCGCAGGATCCGCACGTGTCCCGCGGCGACCCCGGGAGACGCTCCGAGGCCGGTGACCAGCATCGTGCCCGTCACCTCGGAGTCGGTCAGCGTGGTGATCGGGCGTGACTGGAGCATGTAGGTCTCGCCGTCCTGGATCGCCCACTCCAT
>QWHP01000103.1 GCA_021404985.1 Actinobacteria bacterium ATB1 | reverse complement strand
CGGGCTCCGTCTCGATCCCCAGCATGCGGATCAGGCCCAGCAGCGGACCCGAATGGGCGTTGGAGTTCATCACCGGAAACTCCGTCATCGGGGTTGCCGGTTGGACGAACGTCTCGCCGGCATGTTCCCCCAAGTGGGAGTTGTAGGAATCGGGGCCGCTCCAGATGCCGTACCAGATGTCCGGGTGGGCGCGGGCATGACCCGAGAGGGACGCCTTCTCCCACTGACGCACCGCCAGGGAGGTGTCGTGGAGGGAATAGGCCCAGACGAGGAGGCCACAGATCGCGGCCCAGACCCCTCCGTTGCAGTCCCACCCTGGCTGAAGGATCGCTCCGCGAACGGGATGCGGCCGGTCGAGGATCGTTGCCCCGATCGGCGACGGGGCATCGCAGAGTTCGTGGATCCGTGACATGAGTTGCCTGCCCTTCTCCGGCCCGCCGAGACCGGCGATCAGGCACCACACCTGCGCGTCGAGGAACAGGTGCCCGCCTCCGAGTGGTCCGCCGAGACCGTCGTAGCCGCGCAGGAACCAGTTCCCGGTCCAGGTCGCCTCGACCGCGCCGGACAAGGTAGTGCCGAGCTCCCGCATCTCGGCAGCAGTGACGCTGTCCCAGGTCTCGACGAGTTCGGCTGCGCGGGGCAGCGCGTAAGCGGCGAAAGCCGAATTGAACACCGACTCCCCCCTGTCGTGGAAGGCGCGCCGGTTCGGTGCCATCGCGGCGATCGGGTCGTTCCAGTCGCCCGACCCGACGCGGAGCAACCCGTGCGGTCCGAGCCCGACGCCGTCACGGAGCCTCGTCCACGCTGCAAGCGTGCCTTCTCGCACCGAGCGCGGGATGCCACCTGCGGTGGCCACGACCTCGTCGAGGATCGTCCGGTCCTGTGTCGCCCAGACGTACTCGGTGAGTGTCCAGAGGAGCCAGATCGGGAGGTCCGACGGTGCCTTGTGGATGAGCGCACCGGTGACGTAGCCCGCGCCGGTGTGCGCGTATTCGATTGCGCCGTCGGGGCGCTGCATGCGGAACATGAGGCGCAACATGTCTCGTGCGGCGGTCGGGTCGACGAACGCCAGCGGTACGGCCGTCAAGGCGTAGTCGCGGGGCGCGCCTTGGATGCCGTGGACGAAGCTGTAGGCGCTCCCCTGGGGAACGTATGTGACGTCGAGCATCTCGTCGCGGGTGGCGGCGGTTGCGAGCATCCCGGCGTGCCATCGGGATTCCCTGTCCGTGTCCGTGCCGAGGCCTCGGGCGGCGAACGGGACGGAGGGGGGGATCTCATCGTCCCCCGCCTCGCCGGCTTCGCGGGCTGCGGTGACCAGGGAACCGATCTCGTCGACGTCGCGGACGAGCCCGACGACCAGGGACAGGTGGGGCTGGTTCGTTCGCAGGGTCACGGTCGCCGTCGCTCCGCGAGCATCGGCTGAGAGGACGAAAGGACCACTGCGCCCTGGATCGTGTCGGACTCGGGTGTGAGGGCGAGGCGGAGGGACAGGAGCTGGCGCAGGACGTCCGTAAGGGTCCGGCTGAGTGTGGCGGCGGCGAAGGCACCCTCCCAGCCGAGGCGTTCCCACAATCCATAGCCAGTGGGCGGGGAGACGCGGCGGGACATGAGCCCCCCGAGGACGATCGGCCAGGGACGGAATCCCCATGTCTCGATGTACGTGACGTGGTCTGAGCCCGGCGGGGCCGACACGTCCACGCGCAGGGCGCAGCGGTCGCCGGGAAGGGCGCTGACTCTTCGACGCAGCGGTCCTGCCTCGGTCTCCTGTTGCCATTCTGCGTACCCGATGCCCCACGTTGGTCTGGGACGCTTCGTGTGGAGCCTCCGGCCCTCGCTGTCCTCGAGGCGCCACGTTCCACCGAGGGCGGAACCTGTTTCGGGTCTGGTGTCGGATAGGCGGATCCATCCCCAGCCTGTCGAGTACAGCGTCGTCCAGCCCCCGGCGTGTGCCGTGGCGGTCAGCACCCGGTTCCCGACCTGGTGCCAGAGATGGTCGGGTCCCGCTGTCAGGTCGAACGTGGGCTGTCCGGCGGCATCGGTCGACCAGTGTCCGAAATCGCCTCCACAGGGGTCCAGCTTGTTCGCGTCGGACATGACCGAGACGCTATCGGGTCGTCCTGCTCTGCGAGAATCCCTCCATGACCGGGACCGACATCGAAGGGCTCAGGCGATACGGGTGGGACGAGCGCTGGGAGGTCGCGTGGTCGAACGTCGGATCGGAGGTGGGGGGATCCGGAGCTGCAGCGGCGGGTCTGGGAGCTCGTGAAACCCGTCCCGGCCGTGTCGTGAGGGTGGAGCGGATCTCCGCCCAGGTCGCAACCGGCATCGACGTGGAGACCGCGACGTGGACGACGCCCACAGCCCACGCAGCCGGGGTGGCGGAGCCACCTGCTGCCGGGGACTGGGTCGGGGTGCTCGACGACGCAACTCCGGAGGACCCCGAGGCGATCGTCGCCGTGCTTCCGCGTGTTACGTCGATCGTGCGCCACGACCCGGGGCAGTCCGCAGCGCAGGTCCTCGCCGCGAACATGGAGGTCGTATTCGTCGTGCACGGTCTCGACCGGCCGCTCAACGAGGCCCGAATCGAACGCATGCTCGTGATCGCATGGGACAGTGGAGCCGAGCCCACGATCGTCCTCACGAAAGCGGACCTCGCGGGACCGGACGACGTGGGGAGGCTGCACGCTGCCCTCGCCGAGATCGCACCGGCAGTGCGGGTGGTGGTCACCAGCGGCGTCGAGGACCACGGACTCGACGAGCTCGGAGACGTGCTGGGCAGGCGGACTGCCGTCCTCTTGGGGGAGTCGGGGAGCGGCAAGTCGACCCTCGTCAACGCGATGGTGGGTGCCGAGGTGCAGACCACGGGGGCGGTCCGTTCCGGCGACGCGAAGGGGCGCCACACCACTACGGCTCGGGATCTGGTCCCTCTCGTGTCGGGGGGTTGCCTCATCGACACCCCGGGCCTGCGCGGCATCGGCATCTGGCACGCCGAGGCGGGACTCGACGGGGTCTTCCCCGAGATCGCCGCCGCGGCCCAGGACTGCCGCTTCCGCGACTGTCACCACTCGGGAGAACCCGGTTGCGCAGTCCAAGCCGGAGTCGAGGAAGGCAGGATCGGTGTGCGCCGGTTCGACTCCTGGCTCCGGCTGCGGGGCGAGATGGACGCCGTCGCGTCACGCCAGGAGCAGCAGTCACGCCGCCGCCGCTGACCCCCGAACTGCTACGTGGGGGAGTTACGTCCGTCCGCGGTACGCGGCGACGATCGGGGCGAGCTCCGAGGGCGTGGCTCCGTGCAAGATGACGGCGTCGCAGCCGAGATCGAACTGCCCGAGGACTGCGTTCACGCAGTCCTCGGGCGAACCTGTTGCGGACGGCGCCAGCCACTCTTCGGGGATGAGCCCGGCGATGTGCTCGAGCTGGGGGATCGACGCTTTCGCGTCGATCCCGCTGCGGAATCCGGCGACCACCGGATCTGAACGGAAGCGGGTGAGCACGTCCGGATCCCAGCCGTTCGTCTCGACCATGAGGTCGCCGTAGCCCTGCAGATACGTGGCCAGGCGGCCGACCGACTTGCGCAGGCGGAGCTCCTCGGACAGGTGGTCTCCGATCGTGGCGAAGCAGGACCACACCCTCACGCCGGCGGGGTCCCGCCCTGCCCGCTCGGCGGACTCCTTGACCGTTCGGACCGCCCGCGAGGTCGTCTCGTCCGTGAAGTAGGTGTGCAGCACGACGTCATCGAAGCAGCGACCTCCGAGCTCGAGCGAGCGCGGCCCGAAGGCGACGAGGAGGAGGGGGAGGTGTTCGTCGAGGTCCGAGTCCAGGTGGAGAACCGGATACGTCCGGGTCCCGTCGGAGTGTCCGAGAACGTATTCGCCTTTGAACAGGCGGCGCATGAGCCCCGCGAACTCCTCAATCCGACGGGTGGTTATCGGGTCGATGCCGTGCATCCCGAAGAGGAGCGGGATCCCACGCCCCAGCCCGAGGGTGAACCTGCCGTTGCTCAGGCTCTGCATCGTCCTCGCGAAGCCGGCCGTCACCATCGGATGGCGTGTGTTGTGGTTCGTCGCCGCCGTGGCGATCCGGATCTGCCCTGTCACGGCGGCGGCGGCCCCACAGAGGGTTGCCGCCTCCTTGAGGTTGTAGCGCTCCGAGATCAAAGCCGCACCGAGGCCGAGCTCCTCCGCTTCCTGCATCTCGGCCACGATCTCGCGGGACGACTGCGGCTGGCCGGCGAGCGCGTAGAAGCCGAGCTCGTCCAGGACGCGTCTCCCGTTCATGGGAACGGATTCAAGCCGTTGCCGGTGCCCCGGTGGTAGGCAAGTGCCACTGCGAGGGGTACCACCACGAGCCGGGCTCGACCTTGCCGTCCTCTATCAGGATGTGCATCAGGTTGTACGGCACGGCCATGAGACACAGGCCACCCGGATGCGACGTCTGGTTGCACAGGTAGAGATCCTGGATCGGTGTCCGGTAGCGGGAGAGTTCGGGGAGCGGGCGGCTCGAGAACCACTGGTCGGCGGACTGGCGGATCGCATACCAGTTACCCCCCGTGAGGCCGGCATTGCGGAACTCCGAGTCGTACGGCGTGTTCACGAAGACGTGTTCGATGTTGTCGTCCGTCATGTTCGGTGCGTAGTCGCGAAGCACGCGCAGGACCGCCGCTGTGATTTCGGCCTTGTCGCGATTCACTCCGTCGGGCCCCGACACGTCGTACTGGGGCGGCGGCATCTCGACGTAGATCGGCGAGAGGATGTGGTAGCCCTCGGGCGCACGCGTGGGGTCGTACATGTCGTGGGTGCAGACCATGAGCGTCATGTGGTCGTTCTCGAGGAGGGGAGCGCGGTTGTGCGAGTAGACGTCCTCCGTCTGCGAGAAGAAGTTCTTCTCGCGCGAATCGGCAGGCACGACGACGCACGACGGGTACTTCTCGATCGGGAACGCGTCCGGGTCGGCTCCGTAGCGAGGCAGCTCCCTGCAGACGACCGAGACGACGTAGAGGCTCCCGCCCTTGAGGGAGATGTCAGACACGCGTTGGCGGAACGAGGCGTCCGTGTGCGAGGCGTCGATCATCTGCAGGAAGGTGTGCTGCACGTCGACGGCGGACACCACGAAGTCGTCGGCCCAGATCCGCCTGCCCGGCTCGGACGCATCCTCGCCGAGCTCGACACCGATCGCGCGGCCGTTCCGGACGAGGATGCGCTCGACCGGCGCGTTCGTGACGATGCGGGCCCCGTGGGCGAGGGCGCAGCGGATGATCGAGTGGGCATAGACGTGCATCCCGCCCCGCGGCGACCCCGAGCTGTATCCGTACATCAGGACCCCGCCGAGCGCAGGGAGCGCCATCCCGTCCCATCCCGGATGGGCGCCGCAGTACCACGCAGCGAAGCTGTAGAGGGTCTTGAGCGGCTCGTACTCGATCAGCTCGTCGAGTAGCTCGACGAGGCTCATCTCGAGCCAGCTCTTCTTGAACAGGCCCGAGAAGTACTTGTCCATGACCTTCGCCCAGGGTAGGTCCATGAGATCGGGGTCGGCATCGGCCGGGTACGGCGGTGTCCAGAAGAGCGAGCGCAGGAGCTCGGTCGAGAGATCGCCCTGGAGGCTGCTCAGGAGCATTCCGGTTCCGGCGCTCCCCGGTGCGACCCTCAGGAGGTTCTCGGTTGCGATCTCGGGATCCCAGCGGCTACCGAGGTTGACGACGTCGCCGTCGGTCGTGACGAGCCCCGCCATCGAGCGATAGGGAACATGGCGGTACCCGAACTTCCCGAGTTCGAGCTGCTCGAATCCCGGTGCGGCCGCCCCGTAGAGGTAGGTGGCGTGCGGGTCGATCCGAAACCCGGGAATCGGCTCCGTGTTCTCCTGCCCACCCCCGCATTCGGGCCTGGCCTCGAGCACGCAAACCGAGCGGCCCGACTTGGCCAGGTACGCGGCCAGTGTCGTGCCGTTGTGTCCCCCACCGACGATCACGACGTCGAAGCGTTCCTCCATAGGGCCTCCTCCACGAGTGAATTCCGATGGATGCTAGCGAGCAATTAGCATCGTTCAGTCCGTGGCAAGCGGGGGCCTCGAGGACAGGGAGGACGCCCCATGTACGACGTGATAGTGATCGGAGCGGGGTACGGGGGTGTGACCTGCGCCGCTGCCCTCACACACGAGGGGCATCGCGTCCTGCTGGTCGACAAGAACGCGCAGCCGGGCGGGAAGGCGGTCACCGTGAGGGCGGAGGGCTTCGCCTACGAGCTCTGGCCGATCGCCGGCGGCCCGGCGGACATGTCCCGCTTCCACGAGCTCGCGGTATTCCTCGGGAGGGATCCCGAGGAGGCGATCCTCCTGCCCGAGTATGCGAGCGAGTTCCGCTACAAGCGTGACGACGGCACCTGGGCGGTGGTCCCCTTCTCGGCCCGTCCGAGCCGCGATCCCGCTGCCATGGTGGCGCTTCCCACCGCACTCGGTGCGAGCGAGGGTGAGGTGAACGGTCTCATGCGGCTCGTCGGGGCGGTCTTCTCCACCGCGGACGAGGCCCTCGCCGATCTCGACGAGGTGAGTGCTCTCGACTGGGTTCGAGGCTTCGGTATCGGCCACCAACTCGAGAGCTACCTGTTCATGGTCCTCAACCTCCTCTTCGTCGTTGCCGTCGACCGACTTCCGGCCTCCGAGGCCGTGAAGACCCTGCGCGACTTCTTCGCCGGAGGTGGCGGTCGCTACCACCTCGGTGGCTTCGGGCAGCTCGCCGAGGACGCCGTTGACTACGTAGTCGCCCGCGGAGGAGAGTTCCGGCCTTGCACGAGAGTCGAGAGAATCCTCGTCGAGGACGGGTCCGTGAAGGGCATCGAGACCTCGGAAGGGACCTTTCTCGCCCCCGTGGTCGTCTCGAACGCCGGTGTCCAGCCGACGGTCCTGAACCTCGCCGGGCCCGAGGTCTTCCCCTCCGCCTACGTCGAGAAGGTCGAGTCGTATGAGCCTTCATGGGCGTTCGTCGGCATCCGCTACGTCCTCGACGCACCAGTGATCGAGACTCCGATGACCCTGCGCTTCTCGGACGAGTCGTGGTGGGACGAGGCGCGATATCGCAGGGCCGAGGCCGGCGAGTGGGCCGAGGATCCGCTTCTCTTCGTCATCGTCCCGGCCGAGTACGACGCCTCTCTCGCTCCCGAGGGCAGGCAGATGGTGCTCGCAGGGACGATGTGCTCACCCGACCCGGACAGCCCGATGAACCAGGCTGCCATCGAGCATGTGGACAGGCTCGTCCGCGCCACCTGGCCAGGCATCGACGACCACATCGTCCGCAAGGACGTCTACGACGCAGCGACCGTCTCGTCCGCAAGCCGCGACAGGACCGTCCCCGGAGCGGGAGGTGAGTGCATCGGACTGGCCCAGATCATCGGACAGTGCGGCGCCACGAAACCCGACGTCCGCAGCCCGGTGTCGGGCCTCTACTTCACCGGTTGCGACGCCGGCGGATACGGCTGCGGGACTCACCAGGCGGTCGATTCGGGATTCAACGTCGCCGAGATCGTGGCTGCGGACCGGGCGGGCCACTCCGGCTTCGTGTCAGCGGACGCGTCGAGCGCGGAATCGTGAACATCACGCAGACGGCGGGGCGTCTCGCGGACCTGCAGAGGCGTGTCACGGCACGCCTCCTCGACATCCTTCCGCACACGTTCGTGCAGCAGACCTACAACCGGTTGCGCTTCACGCAGGCTTTGGAGGGATACAAGGACGCGATGGCCATCGGGGCCGCCCAGGAGCTCGGTATCTTCACTCTTCTCGCCTCGGGGGGCCGCACCGCGGCCCAGATCGCCGAGGGTATCGGCGCGCCGGAGCACAACACCGACGTGTTGCTCCGTTCCCTTGAGTCGATCGGGCTGCTCCGCAGGAGCGGCAAGAAGTACGAGAACACCTACATCGCGGCGCAGCTCGACGAGCCTGATGCGTGGAACTCCTGGCGTGCCCAGGTCGACATCATGCTGGGCTCGTGGAACGCCTGGCGGGAGCTCGCCGAGGCTGTCCGTGCGGGTGACGGGCACGAGGAGATCCGCGTCTACAACGAGGACAACCCCCTCACCGGCGAGTACGCCAGGATGTCGATCTCGATGCTCGCCAGGCCGTCGAAGGAGCTCGTCCGCAGGCTCGACCTGGCCCCGGTGCGGCGGATGATCGCAGGCACCGTGGGCACGTCCTTCGTCCGGGCCGTGCTCGACGAGAAACCCGACGTCGAGGTCACGATCTCGTGCCTTCCCCAGCTCATCCGTGTGCTGCCCGAGGCACTCGAGCGCTACGGCCTACCTCGACCCGAGAACGTGATCGAGAACTCGGGGGACGCCGAGGCTGATTCCTGGGGCGAGAGCGAGGAGTTCGATCTCGTGTTCCTCGCGCGCAAGTTCGCATACTGCGGACTCGATCACGCCGAGGCCTATCTGACGAAGACCCGTGAGGTCATCTCCGAGGAAGGCATGCTCGTCGTCTGGGAGCCGCTGCGCGAGAACTACTCGATCATCCCCGGTATGGTCGAACGGATCGCCCTCACCGACATGATGATGGGGGAGGGCCACCCCCTCTACGACAAGGGCACGATCCAGTACCACATGCGACGCGCCGGATTCGAGGTCGACGTCCACGACGTGAGCGACGGACTCTTCACCTTCTTCGTCGGCCACTGACATGTGGGCAGTTCTGACGACGCCACACGTCGGTGGAGCTGCCCAGTTGGTCGTTTTCGTCGATGTGGGCAGCATCGCCGTCGGCAGGCGTCGTTGGTCCTGCCCGCATCATGGGAGTCAGGCACGCTCGATGCCGACCATCACGGCACGGTCGGTGGGTACGGGCTGCCACTCCATGGGTCCGTACCGCAGGTGCCCGTAGCCGCCGGCCAGCCCCAGGTACTTGACCATGCCTGGCTCGACTTCGTTCGGTCCGGCCCAGCCCTCGAACATGAAGGGTGCCCAGCCGTTGTAGACGGTCACACCCCCGGGACGCTGGGTGGCCGAAAGCTTGGCGCGCACGACGAAGGATCCGCAGTCGTTGTGCACCCTGACCGGATCGTTGTCGGCGATCCCTCTTGCAGCCGCGTCATCGGGATGGATGACGGCATGCGGTTCGCCGCGATGTGTTTGGATCAGGTGGGGGTTGCACATGTTCATCGCATGGATGGACCACCGGTTGTGCCCAGTGGTCATGCGGAAAGGATGGTCCCCTCCCATCGCTGGGGCGTCCTTGTGGATCGGGAGGTCCTCACCGGCCTCGACGAACCACGGATGTTCGATGAGAAACTGGGCGCGCCTGGTCAGCGTGGGGTACGGGTCGCCGCGCTCGACGTGGTTCGTGAACGCGCTGAAGGGCTCGCCCGGCTTCGGCCAAGGTGCGGCCTGACCTCTCGCCATGGCCATTCGTCCCCAGTTCGTGAAGCGGACGTAGCCGCGCTCCCTGACGGCTGCGAGGTCTGTCCCCGGAGGGAGCACATCAGCGAGGGCGGCGTCGCGGATCACCTCGTCAGCGACGCGTTCCTGCGTGTCCAGCGCGCCACCGAGCGTGTATCGGCTCCAGAGGTCGTCGTAGCGACGGACCGCTCCGTCCCCGTGCCTGTATGTGTCGAGCCCCCGTCGTGTTGCACATCTCTCGATCGCACGGGTGAGTTCGGCGAAGATCTCCCACTCGGGCTTCGACTCGGCAAGCGGTTCCGTGGCCTTGTCGGAGAGGATAAGGGCCATGATCGGGATGTGCATCCCGACCTTCTCATAATGCTGCGCCGCAGGCAGGACAATGTCGGAGTGCAGCGCGGTGGTCGACATTCGGACGTCGATCGTCACGATCTTGTCCAACTTCGGCCACAGGTGCTCGAGCAGGAGTCCACGGCCCCCACGAGTGCGGCGCAGCATGTTTCCACCGCATTCGATCAGCACCCGAGGCGGCCGGT
>QWHP01000102.1 GCA_021404985.1 Actinobacteria bacterium ATB1 | reverse complement strand
TGTCGTCTACATAGGTGACCTTGCCGGACAGGTCCACGCCGTAAGGACGAGTGACGGGACCCGGATCTGGGCCGTGCACCTCGGGGGCGCCGTCGTGAGCTCGCTCGCCCACGGACTTCACGGCGAGCTCTTCCTCGGCTGCTTCGACGGCCGCGTGTACGCACTCGACGCCGAGGACGGTTCCGAGCTCTGGAGTTACCAGACCCTCGGCCTTGTCTACTCGTCAGCCGCGGTCACCGAGGACGGTGGCATCGTCATCGGCTCCTCCGACGGTGCCATCTACTGCCTGGACCGGTTCGGACGCCGGCGCTGGATGTACGTGACGGACGCGCCGGTGAAGAGCTCGCCGGTCATCGACCCCGAAGGAAACAGTTACGTCGGAAACCAGAACGGGAAGATCTACTGCATCGACAAGTCCGGCGAGCGTGTCTGGTCCTACGACACGAACCCGAAGGTCCCCGAGAACGACATCAACGCGTCCCCGACCCTGGGGGCGTCCGGGACCGTCTACGTCGGGTCCTCGACCGGTGAGATCTTCGCCATCGACCCGGGTTACTGCGAGGCGCAATCCCTCGACCCCGCCGTGAGCCTCGATCCGGGGGACGACGGTGCACGGCCGGACATCCCTCCGGGGGGTGCAGTCCTGGTTCACCTCGACAGGTTCGGGACACCGATCTTCGACACTGTTCCCGACGCCGGACTCGCGGACAACCTCAACTTCGCGCTCTTCGCCGTGGACGAGAACCTCGATGTGGTCGAGTCCGTGCTCCTCCCGGATGGCCTCGATGTCGCGATCAGTCCCGACCTCACGTGCGACGTCCGCGTCGAGTCGATGGGCCGGTATCTCTACATCCTCCCGCAGGAGTTGCTCCACCCGGACACCACCTACGAGATTCACATACGGGCCCGTTACAGGGCGGGTGGGGAGAGGCGAAACCTCGAGGCGATCCTGCACGTCACGACGACGAACGTCACAGGCGACGACAGTCCGGGGCTGGCGATCGGGGGCGACTCCGTCACGGCGTTCGTGATCCACAGTGCCCGGGCTTCGATGCCGAAGGAGATCGACGCGGTCGGCCAGGCGATGATCGACTCCCAGAACTTCATCGTCGCCCCGCTGCACGTCGACCCGGAGCGCCATCGTTTCGTGGCTGCGGTCGCATGGGCGCACCAGCGCGGCGACATCTACGAGTACCAGGCATCCACGGTCAACAAGATGGTGGCGGCGGGGTACTTCAGGGACGGGTTCATGTACTTCGAGGGCCACTTGCACCTCATCGCGCAGGGCATCAACATCGACATTCACCGCCTGCGTTTCGGAGGCCGCGTGTCACCGCCGCAAGGACTGGCAGACGGCTCGGCATCGCTGGTCGCGCCCGTCGACAGCATTCCGGAGTTCACGGACCTCCTGAGGGGCCTCGGTCTCGCCGACGACCGGGACGAGGCGTGCGGTTTCCTCACCTTCTCGACCGATCCCTGGGAGGGTGACGCCGCCCGCAGACCTGGTGGCGTGGAGGTGGAGGCCCACATCGACGGCAGCACCATCGTGGTGGTCCTCGACGCGCCCGGAGTGCGCGCCGCCGATCACTGGCTGCAGATCGTGATCTACGACCGCGTGACGGGCCGTGTTCACGAACCCCACGTCGAGCTCACCTTGGACGGTGCAGGCGCCCCGCAACGCCTTTCCGCACGGATCCCGGAGGACGTCCTCGGGGGGCAGGCAGTCGCCATGGTCGCATACGACCTGTACCCCCTCACCACGGTCGAGATCTGACGCATCGCGATGGGTCCGGCACCGGAACCACGGTTCCACGCGCTGCGCCGGCCTGCCCCTGTCTTTTGCTGGGTACCGGCCGCCCCTCATCGTGTTCTCAGGTCTGATGCCCGCATACGAGGTGCCGCACGGCTTCGAGCGCCGTTCCGAGCTGCGGCACCTGCGCGTCCTAGCGAGCCGGTGCGCCGTCCATCTCGTCAATCGTCGCCCCGGTCTGGAGGAGGGCACGACGATCGGAGGCATCGCTGCCGACTACGCGATGGTGATCGAGCACGAGTTCGACCGCCCCATCACCGTGGAGGGTGTCTCGACAGGTGGCTCCGTCGCGCTGTAGTTCGCCTCAGACCATCCTCATCTCGTAGCGAGTCTCGTCGTCCTCGCGGCAGCTCGAGGCCTGTCCGATCCCGGCGGGGCGGTGCAGCTCGAACTGGCCCGTTCTGTCGAGTGGGCACGACGCGCAGGGACTGGGCGTCGATGGGGCGTGCGATGGCCAAGTCTGAGCTGTCCGGACGAGTCTCTGCCCCTGTGATGTGGCTCCTGGCCCGGCGTATGACCGCGGACGGCCCGACCGACATGATCCGTACGATCGAGGCCGAGGACCCCCTTTGCGCCACCGGCCACCTGCAAAGGATCATGACGCCTGCGCTCATCGTCGAAGGTGAGAAGGATCACCTGTACAGCCCGGAGCTCTTCAGGTCCACGCCCCGGGGATTCCAGGCGGTCGGCTCCTGCACCTTCAGGGCACGTCACACCTGGGGACAGTCACCGACAGGACTGCCGCTCGCGAGACACTGGCCTTCCTGACCGAGTAGTGAACCCAGACTGTCGTCCTGGCATGTGGGAGATCGCCGGGCCTCTGGAGACGAACTTGGACGGAATGCACGGCGGCAGCCCGCGAGGCTGTCCCGTAGGATCGCCACTCGATGAGTGGCATGTTCGTCGTGGCGCGCAACCCAGATCGAGACTCGAGCCTCCCCTTCATCGTGCGTTTCCGGGTAGGGGGAAAGGTGATCGTTCTCAAGACGCGGGAGGAGTGGCCGCGTACGGCGCGGGTCTATTGCCACCCCGTCGAGGACGGCTGGCCTCCCGATGCCGAGGTGATTGAGGAGATCCCGGTGCGATCCTGCGTACGGCGCGGTCCGGCGGTCGATCTGGTTCTCGACCGGAGCCGCGAGAACCGTAGCCAGTTCGTGTGGACGACGACGCGAGGCCGCTCGGCGGTCTTCTGGCAGAGTCCCAAGACCACGCGCAAGTCGCGGCCCGGCGTAAGGGTGCCGACGAGGCGGGCATTTGGGGAGGCGGACGTGGCCATCCTCGTCGACAGCCGAGAGCGGTACGCATACAAGTTCTCCCGGCACCAGGTCGAGCTCGAACGGTGCGCGCTTCCTGCGGGTGATTACGGCATCGAGCTCGCCGGGACGGTCGTTGCTGCTGTGGAGCGCAAGTCCGTCGCCGACCTCGTACACGGCCTCGTGGACGGCAAGCTCATGTTCCAGATGGCCGAACTCGCCGCCCTCGCCTGTGCTGCCGTTGTCGTCGAGGACCGCTATGGCAGCCTCTACAAGACCGAGCACGTGCAAGCAGGGTGGCTCGTCGAGGTGCTCGCCAGACTCCAGGCCCGCTACCCGGCTGTGCCGGTCGTCTTCTCCGACACGAGGGCCCTGGCCGAGGACTGGACTTACCGATTCCTCGTCGCAGCGCGTCGGGAGATCGCCGGTGGCGACGGGGAGCTTGTGTGACGGTGGCTGAAGCACGGCAGGAGTTCGGGCCGGACCACCTCGGCCGTGGTGCCTTTCTTCCGCTCGGTCGCGAAGTGCCGGCGGGTCTGCGGCCCAACCTCGAAGTGAGGATCGACCACGCGCTGCTCGCCGATCCGGTCGCAACCCGGGATGCCGCTCTACAGCTGTACGTAGCCTGGCTCAATCGCAGGCGCACCCTCGTGGAGCTCGAAGTCGACCTGCGCGAGCTCGCGTGCCCTACGGTCGTGACCGACAACCTGTGGGAGGTCGGCGCTGACTTCGGGCTCTGGAGAGAGACCGTCTACTTCACCACGGTCGTCAACAACTACGACTGTCGAGGCGAGCTCCCGGTCTGGCACAAGACCGAGCGGCTGCTCGAGGGGAATGGCGACGTGCGACGCGGGATCGTCGCCGACGTCATCCTGCCCGATGGCAGGGAGGCCTGGCTCGACGGCGGCCCGCGCTCCGTGGTGGCAGGGTTGGGCGAGGAGACCGGGCGGAACGAGGAGATCGGCTTCGCTGACAACCCGGTCGCAGTGAGCTGGGAGTCTCTCGACACGGGACGCCTCACCCCCCAAGTCATACCGGACCCGGAGTGCGTCGAGACGCTGACGGCCCGCCTGACCGACGAGCAGCGTGAGGCCGCTACGCATCCCTACGGTCCGGCGCGGATCATCGCATGCGCGGGAAGCGGAAAGACGACAACGCTCGTTTCGAGGCTCAGGTATCTCACGGAGGCGGCGGGTGTGGAGCCCGACCTCGTGTGTGCGGTGGCTTTCAACCGACTTGCTGCGGTTCAGCTCCGCAGCCGCCTCGACCGGGTCACGGGACCGGAGGGCGAGCCGGACAGGATGCCGGCGCAGGGCGGGCTGCAGACCCGCACACTGCACTCACTTGCATTCGAGATCGTGCGTGACGCCGACGGTGAAAGCCGGGTGGCGGACGAGTCCGAGGTGCGCAGGATCCTCCGGTCTTGCGGGGCGGAGGCCGACTTCGAACGGGTGGACGACCCCTGGGCGGGCTGGGTCGAGGCCCTCACCGAAGTCAGGCTGGCCCTCCGGGACCCCCGCGAGATCGAGGCGGAGCGCGTCCACGACGGCCTCGAGGGGTTCGCAGGCGTGTTCGCTCGCTACCGCGAGGTGCTGAGCGCCCGGCACCTCCTCGACTTCGACGAGATGGCCTTCCGGGCGACAGAGCTTCTCCTTGGGGATCCCGGCCTCCGGGCAAGATGGTCGCGACGCTGCCGGCACCTCGTCGTGGACGAGTTCCAGGATCTCACACCGACATTCGTCCTGATGCTGCGCTGCCTCGCAGCCCCGACGCACAACGTGTGGGGCTGTGGCGACGACGATCAGGTCCTCTACGAGTTCGCCGGAGCGGACCCTGTCTTCCTCGTCGACTACGCGAGGTTCTTTCCCTCCGCGGCAAGCCACAAGTTGCAGACGAACTTCCGTTGCCCGGCTCCCGTCGTTGCCGCTGCCGACCGGCTCTTGAGCCACAACCACGTCCGTGTGGAAAAGAAGATCAGGGCCGCACCGGGAGCAGACCAAGGCGATGACACGATGCGAATTCTGGTGGTGAGGCCGCGGGCGATGCCGCGGAGATGCCGCGATGCCGTCAGGGATTGGATCGATCAGGGGGTCGATCCCGGCGACATCTGCATCCTGGCGCGCACGAACGTGGCGCTCCTGGCGCCGCATGCTCTTCTCGTGCGTGCAGGTGTCCCGGTCACCTCGCCGTTGCGGCGGGAGGTGCTGCGGCGCCCGGCGATCGCGGCCCTCCTTGCTTGGCTCAGGATCGCGACGCACCCGGAGCCGTTCCCATCTGAGGACGTGGGCCGGGTGATACAGCGTCCGACACGCTATCTCACCCGGCAGTTGCGGGACCGCATCGGTACACGGACGGCTTGGAGTCTCTCGCAGCTCTGGGATCTCCAGAGGACTCTCGAGGGGCACGCTGCCCGCACCGTCGGCGAGTTCCTTTTCGACGTGAAGGAGATCCGCCAAGCTGCCCGACGGGGGGCGACGACGACAGGGCTGTTCGACCTGGTTCTCGACGATTTCGGTTGGACGGAGCAGCTCGACGAGGGGGACCTGACGGGCAGGTCACGGACCGGGGCCGACGTCTCGTCCGACCGCGACGACATCGAAGCCTTGCGTGCCGTCAGCGAACTGCACGACGATCCAGCCACATTCGAGGTGTGGCTGGCCGACACGCTCACGAGTGCCGAGGGAACGAACACCGGCCAGGGTCCCTCAGGCGTGATGCTCTCTTCCGTCCATCGTGCCAAGGGTCGCGAGTGGAACCGAGTGGTCGTGTACGCGGCGGACGGCGGTCTGATGCCACACAGGCTCTGCTGCGGCGATCCCGCTGAGATCGAGGCTGAGCGGCGGGTCCTGCACGTGGCCATCACCCGCGCGCGTGAGGAGTTGCTGGTCCTCACCCGGAAGGATCGTCATTCCCCGTTTCTGGAAGAGATCGCACCGGAACTCTTCGTTGACACCCGAAGTGGCTGAGTGAGGGTGGATGGCTTGCCTGGATTGGAGGTCGGTCTCCGCACGTGTTCCTGAGTTCGGCGCGTGGATTCGGTTCAGGGCTTCGGAGCGGTGCGCCATGCGTGTCGATCAGAGGTCGCCGGTGTGGTTTTTGCGCCTCGGTACAGACCGTGGCTAAAGTATCTAGCTAATGAGAGAATATGTCTAGCCATCGCGAAGCGTCCGCGGGCAGGGACAGGAAGACCGCCAAGAGCGAGGTGAGGGAGCGCATCCCCCTGCACGTCACCGCGGTCGTGGACGCGGCCGAGGAGATCGTCGATGCCGACGGGCTCGACGCGCTCTCGATGACAGAGCTGGCTGCACGCCTCGGTGTCCGGGTTCCCTCGCTCTACAAGCACGTCGACGGGATCGAAGACGTGCGACGCCGTCTCGGTCTACTCGGCGTGGCCGACCTGGCCGAGGCATGCCGGAGCGCGGTTCTCGCCCGCAGCGGTCCCGACGCGCTCCACGCTCTTGCATCGGCATTCCGTGGCTACGTCCGGGTCCATCCCGGGCGTTACGCAGCCCAGGTGCGTCTGGCGCTCCGCGACGACTCCGACTACTGGCGCGAGGCGAACCGGGCGATCGAAGCAGTGAGCGCCGTCTTCAGGTCCTATGGACTCGAGGGGGACGCGGTCCGTCGCGGGGTCGTCGCCTTCTGGGCCGCCGTGCACGGCTTCGTGCAGCTCGAGTCGGTCGGGGCGATGGCGGGGTACGTGGACGTCGACGTCACCTTCGATGGCCTCGTCGCAGCCTTCTCACGTTCCTTGGAGGACTCGGTCTGGTGTGATGTCGCGACCGCTCTGCGTGGGACGGGGAAGAGCCGGAATGCGAAGACGCAGCGAACTACCGGAACCGAGACCGAGACGAAGAGAAAGGCAAGAGAGAGGTCATGATCCTCGACATGTTCAGAGTCGACGGCAGAGTCGCCGTCATCACGGGTGCCGGACGCGGCATCGGGGCGGCCTCGACGATCGCTCTTGCCGAGGCGGGGGCTGACGTCGTCATCTCGTCCCGGACGGAGGAGCAGCTCCGAGAGGTCGCGGCGGCCGTCGAAGCAGCCGGACGGCGAGCCGTCGTCGTGCCCGCGGACCTCTCCGACGTCGGCGCAGTCTCGTCCCTCGCCGACACTGCGAAGGAAGAGTTCGGGCGCCTCGACATCGTCGTGAACAACGTCGGGGGGACGATCCCGAACACGTTCCTGACCACGGATGTGGGGTACCTCGAGGAGGCCTTCCACTTCAACGTGTCGACAGCTCACGCTCTGACCCTGGCGGCAGTCCCGAAGATGCTCGAGGGTGAGGGCGGTTCCGTCGTGAACATCTCCTCGGTGCTCGGCCGTCTCGCGGGCCGCGGCTATCTCGCCTACGGAACCGCCAAGGCGGCCCTCGCGCACTGGGGGCGCCTCGCCGCCTACGACCTCGCGCCCCGAATCAGGGTGAACTCGATCGCGGTCGGCTCGACGGCGACGTCCGCGCTCGAAGTCGTGGTGAACGACGACACGGCACGCGCGACGATGGAGCAGTCCACGCCTCTGAGACGAATCGGCGATCCCGAGGAGATCGCAGCGACTGTCCTCTTCCTCGCCTCCGCGGCGGGGGGATACGTGACCGGGAAGGTGATCGAGGTCGACGGCGGACTGCAAGCACCCAACCTCGACTTCGGGCTGCCTGATCTGTGAGGAGACCGACATGACACTTCGGATCGTCGAGTGGAGCACCGGCAACGTCGGACGCCACGCCATCGCAGGTATCGATGCTCACCCCGACCTCGAACTCGTGGGCGTCTGGGTGTCCAGTGCAGAGAAGGAGGGCCGCGACGCAGGCGAGCTCGCCGGTCTCGGCCGCGAGCTGGGAATCGAGGCGACACAGGACGCGGACACCCTCCTCGCGCTCGAGCCCGACTGCATAGTGCACACGGCGATGGCCGACCATCGCCTGCCCGAAGCCGTTGCAGACCTCGAGCGGTTCCTGCGCGCCGGGATCAACGTCGTGTCGAGCGGCCCGGTCTTCCTGCAATTCCCCGACGGAACCGCACCCGACGAGATGGTCTTGCCCCTGCGCGAGGCAGCAGCGCAAGGAGGCGTGTCCCTCTTCGTCAGCGGCATAGACCCCGGCTTCGCGAACGACTGGCTTCCCCTCACCGTCACGAGTATCTCGGAGCGCATCGACGAGGTCCGCTGCCTCGAGATCCTCAACTACGCCACCTACGACCAACCGATGATCATCTTCGACATCATGGGATTCGGCCGGCAGTTGGACGACATCCCCCTGATCCTCCAGCCCGGCATCCTCACGCTCGCCTGGGGCAGCGTCGTGCGCCAGATCGCAGCGGGCGTCGGAGTCGAGCTCGACGGCGTCGGGCAGGAACACGAGCGAGTCCCGGCCCCCGAGACCTTCGAGATCTCCGCCGGAACGATCGAAGAAGGCACAGCAGCGGCGCTGCGATTCCAGGTGAAGGGGATACGCGGCGGGCGTCCCGTCGCGGCCGGCGTAGTGCGCCAT
>QWHP01000572.1 GCA_021404985.1 Actinobacteria bacterium ATB1 | reverse complement strand
CCGTCTTCATCGCTGCGAAGTGACGGATATTGCCTCGACGCCAGCCCGACGGGAGGGCTGCGGCGGTCATCGCTCCACCTCGCGCAGCAGTTTCATTATCTTGGCGACCTGTTTCTCCAGGTCCGCGTCGATCTCGGCTAGTGGCCGGGGCGGGACGTACTTGTAAAAGTGCCGGGTGAACGGGATCTCGTAGCCCACTTTGGTTTTCGTGATATCGATCCAGGCGTCGGGCACGTGCGGGACGACCTCGGCGTCGAAGTACGCTTTGATCGTTTCCGCCCGGCCGGCGTCACCTTCGGTGTTACCACCGTAGGTGAACGGGGTGTTCTCGGTGTTCCGCAGCTTCGGGTCCGGCTGCGGATTCCCCTTCCGGTCCGTCGCCACCTTCCCCGTCTCGGTCAGCAGCGGCCGCTCCACCGTCACCGTCCAGTACCCGAAGTCGTTGGCAGTGAACACCTTTGAGAAGTCCGGGCACGCCTCGTCGAACGCGTCGTACAGGGCCAGGATCCGGTCCCGCGACTCGGCGTCGACCTCTCGTCCCTTCGCACCCAGGTTCTTCCTCATCTTGGTCCAGAACGAGGTGGCGTCGATGAGCTGTACCCTGCCGACGCGTTCGGGGCGCTTGTCGTTGTCGAGGATCCAGATATAGGTGGCGATACCGGTGTTGAAGAACATGTTCGTCGGCAGCGCGATGATCGCCTCGACCAGATCGGCTTCGAGGAGCCACTGCCGGATCTTCGACGGCCCGGACTCCGCGGCGCCGCTGAACAGCGGCGAGCCGTTGAGGACGATCCCGGCCCGGCCGCCGCCGTCGTGCGCGGGCCGCATCTTCGACGCGAGGTGAGACAGGAACAGCATCTGCCCGTCCCCGATCGCCGGAAGCCCGTGAGAGAAACGGGAATTCGGCGCCAGGGCCTCCTTCTTCACGGACTCCTGCGAGGCCTTCCAATCCACCCCGTAGGGCGGGTTGGACATGCAGAAGTCGAAGGTCCGGTCGAAGAACAGGTCGTCGGCGAGAGTGTCGCCGAGCTTGATGTTCCCCGCCTCCTGGCCTTTGGCGATCATGTCGGACTTGCAGATCGCGTAGGACTGGTCGTTGATCTCCTGCCCGTACAGCCGCAGCCGCGCGTCCTTGTTGCGTTCGAGTAGCCGCTCCTCCGCGACCGAGAGCATCCCGCCGGTGCCCGCGGTGGGGTCGTAGATCGTGCGCACCGTGCCGGGTTCGAGCAGGGCTTCGTTGTCCTCAGCGAACAGCAGGTCCACCATCAGCCGGATCGCGTCACGCGGGGTGTAGTGCTCGCCGGCCTCTTCGTTGGAGGCCTCCGCGAACTTGTAGATCAGGTGCTCGAACAGGTCACCCATCTCGGCGTTGGACACCACATCGGGGTGCAGGTCCACCTCGGCGAACTGCGACGCCACCAGGTATAGCCGGTTCTTCTCGTCCAAGGTCGCGAGCTCGTTCTCGAACTTGAACCGCTCGAACACGTCGATGTTCGCGGAAAACCCGGTGATGTAGTCCATGAGGTTGGCGCGCAGGCCCTCGGGGTCTTCCAGCAGCGTCTTGAAGTCGAAGGCGCTGGTGTTGTAAAAGG
>QWHP01000101.1 GCA_021404985.1 Actinobacteria bacterium ATB1 | reverse complement strand
GCTCGTTCTCGACGACTTCCACTGGGCCGACTCGGCATCCGTCGAGCTCCTCGGCGCACTTCTCCGGCGCCCCCCGGCGGGCGCCGTCCTCATGGCACTGGCCGTCCGCCCCAGGCAGGGCCCGGAACGCCTCTTCGCCGCTCTGGGACGGGCACGACGAGCGTCGACGTTGGACTGCCTGGAGCTCACCGCCCTGACACCCGCAGAGGCGCGTGAGTTCCTCGGCGGAACGGTGGACCTCGGGACAACGCACACCCTCTATGCCGAGAGTGGCGGCAACCCCTTCTACCTCGAGCAGTTGTCGCGATCCCTCGATCGCTCCTCCGGCGGTCCTCCGGCTCCCGGAACCCTGCCTGCCGGGCTCGGCGAGGTCCCGCGTACGGTCGCTGCCGCTCTGGGAGAGGAACTCGACCTCCTGTCGGAAGGCGGCCGCCTCGTGCTCGAAGGGGCTGCCGTCGCCGGTGACCCGTTCGAACCAGACATGGCGGCGGCCGCGGCGGGCCTGTCCGAGACCGCTGCCATGGAAGCCCTCGACGAGCTCCTGCGGCTCGACCTGGTCTACGGAACGGAATTCCCGCGACGCTTTCGCTTCCGTCATCCGATCGTGCGCCGTGCCGTCTATGACACCACGGCGGCCGCCTGGCGCCTGCGGGCCCACGAGCGCTGCGCCGAACTGCTCACCGCGCGAGGGGCCCCGGCAGAGGCTCGCGCCCACCACGTCGAACGCTCCGCGCGTGAGGGCGATCTCGACGCCGTCGAAGTCCTGCGCGCGGCCGGGGAGGCATCCCTCCGGCTGGCGCCGGCAGGTGCGGCACGCTGGTTCACCGACGCCCTCCGCATCCTCCCCCGGACCGCACCTGCCCGGCAACGAATCGACCTCCTCCTCGCGGGTGCAGGTGCCCTGACTGCCGCCGGACAGTATTCCGACAGCCACCGAGCGCTGCTCGATGCCCTCGCGATGGTCCCCGACGACGGCCACGCACTTCGCGTGAGGATCGTCCGCACCTGTGCGGGGGTCGAGACCAACCTCGGGCGCCACGAGCAGGCCCAGGCTCACCTGGAGGGCGCGTTGGATGCCGTGCCGGAGGGACAATCTGAGGAAACCGTCGCGCTCATGATCGACCTCGCGATGAACGGGTTCTGGCGTGCCGCCTACGCGGGGATGCACGACTGGGCCGAACGCGCGGCCGATGCGGCAAGCCAGATCGGAGACCGGCCACTGACGGCGGCTGCGCTGGCCGTCCTGGCGCTGGCAGATTCGATGACGGGAGAGCCGGAGCGAGCCGAATCGCGCCGAGCCGAAGCGGCCGGCCTCGTCGAGTCCCTCTCGGACGAAGAGCTCTGCCGTCGTGTGGATGCCGCTGCCTGGCTCGCCGGTGCAGAGCTCTACCTCGACCGCTACATCGAGGCCGACGCCCACGCCGACCGCGCGCTCCGAGTGGGGCGTGCGACCGGCCAGGGCGAGCTCTTCCTCGTGCTCGTCCAGATCCTCGGCCGGGTCTGGTACGTGCGCGGCAAACTTGCAGAAGCCGCCGACCTGCTCGACGGCGGGATCGAGACGGCACGCCTCCTCGGCAACACGCAAGCCCTGGTCTGGAACCTCTTCAACCGCTCTGTCGTGGCGCTGGCCACCGGGGACGTGCAGCTCGCCCTCGTCTCGGCGCGCGAGAGCGTCGACCTCAGCCGGGAGCTCGACGCAGGTTTCCACTCCGCCTGGGCAGCGGTGCGTCTCGCAGGCGCCCTGTACGAGACGGGACAGCCGGAGTCGGCTGTCGAGTTGCTCCTCGAAGCCGCCGGAGGCGAGGGGTTGGAGCTGATCCCCGGCAGTTGGAGGGCATACTGCCTCGAGCTGCTCACGCGCTGCCGGATAGCGCTCGACCTCCAATCCGAGGCAGAACGCTCTGCTGCCACGGCCGAGGCCTGGGCATCGGCCGTGCAGCTTCCTCTTGCCGCAGCGTGGGCGGACCGTGCAGCGGCAGCAGTCTGCCTGAGTGCCGGCGACACAGCGCATGCTGCGGAGAGGGCACTCGCGTCGGCCGCCGCAGCGGACGCGCTCGGGGCGCCGATCGAGGCGGCCCTCTCACGCATCCTGGCGGGCCGCGCGTGCGCCGAGGCCGGCGAGCACGACCGTGCATCCGAGGAGCTCCGCACTGCCGCCGGAGCGCTGGACATGTGCGGTGCGCTGCGCTTCAGGGATCACGCCGAAAGCGAGCTGCGCCGGCTCGGACACCACATCCACAGGCGCACAAGACCCGGCAGGGCGGAGGGCACCGCGATCGAATCGCTGACCCAACGCGAGCGCGAGGTCGCCCGGCTCGTCGTGGACAGGAAGACGAACTCCGAGATAGCCAACGAGCTCTACCTGAGCAAGAAGACAGTCGAAACTCACCTGCGCAACATCTTCCGCAAGCTCGACGTGACCTCTCGCGTCGAGCTCGCTCGCGCGGTCGAACGCGCCGGCCGATCCGACCCGGGGTTTCCCTGATCCGTGCTGGCTCGCGTGCTCCGCACGCACATACACTGGCCTGCATGTGGGGCAAGGGAGACGATCGGGAAGGTCTCGAGCGCATCGCAGTCCTCGCATGCGCGTTCGTCCTCGCGACCGGACTCCTCGCCGCGTCATCACCCGCCGAAGCCGACGCCGCCGGCATTCTCCGGCCGGATGGCCGCTGGTGGCGGGACGCCGAGGGGCGCGTCGTGCTCCTCCACGGTGTCAACGTCGTGAAGAAGGTCGCTCCCTACATCCCCTCCCCCGAGGAGTTCGGCCCCGCAGACGCCGACCGGATCGCTGCTCTCGGCTGGAACACCGTTCGTCTCGGATTCATCTGGGCGGGCATGCAACCGGCTCCCGGTCCAGTCGACGGTGCTTACCTCGCGAGATACGAGGAAATCGTGAACCTCCTGGGGGAGCGCGGTATCCACGTTCTCGTCGACGCGCACCAGGATCTCTGGAATGAACGCTGGGGCGGTGAAGGTGCGCCCGACTGGGCGGTGTTCCGACCGGGTGCCGCCAAGTTCTCGAGCTGGGTTTTGACCTACTTCTTCACACCACCTCTCGGCTTGGCCTACTGGGACTTCTGGATGAACCGCAACGGCATCCTCGACGAGTACGTCTCGATGTGGCAGCAGGTGGCCGAGCGCTTCGCAGACAATCCTCACGTGCTCGGCTACGACATCATGAACGAACCGTGGACATCGCCCCTCTGGATCTTTCCCCAGGACAGGCACACGGTGCAGCGCATGTACGAGAAGGTGATCCCTGCGATCCGGGCGGTCGACTCGGATCACACGATCTTTTGGGAGCCAAGCCTGCCGTCCCTCCAGATCTTCCATGACCAGATGACCCTTCCAGAAGATGCTCGGCTCGCCCTGAGCGCTCACGTGTATTGCTCCGTCGCGAGCCTGTTTGGCCGTGACTTTTGGCCTGCTGACGCATGCAGGAGTCTCGACAACGCAACGATCCGAGAGGCACGCAGGTCGCGTGACCGTCACTCAGCCGGATGGCTTGTCACGGAGTTCGGGGCAAGCGATCTGATCGAGGGTATCAAGGACGAGGTGGAGTGGTTCGACAGGGAGTTCCTCGGCTGGCAGTACTGGGAATGGAAGCATTGGGACGACCCCACGACTGACGAGAATTCCCAGCTCGTCGAGGAAGACACCGGACCGATCGTCCTCAGACCCAAGGTGCATGTCCTTGAACGCACATTCGCGCGCAGAGTCGCAGGCGAGCCGGTGCTGCACCGATTCGATCCGAAGAGTGGCGTATTCGAACTGGTGTACCACCCCGATCCCGACATCACATCACCGACGGAGGTCTGGCTACCTCTGGATCGTCACTACCCGACGGGATTCGAGGTCACGGTAGACGGCGGGGATGCGACGCAGTCCCCCTCGGACCCACACATCCTCCTGGTGACGGCCGAGTCCGGAGCGCCCGAGGTGGCCATCGAGGTCACGCCTGCCGCGTGACCGGAAGTCCCGCTGACCCGGCCTCGATGCCGGGAAGGCGGTCGGCGAAACAGGCGATCAGCCCGGAGAGGACGTCAGGCTGTTCCCACATCGGCATGTGACCGGCACCCTCGAGCACGACGAGCTGCGCGTCCGGAAGGGATGACGCCAGGTGCTGTGACAGCGGCAGAGGTGTCACGAGGTCCAGGTTCCCGCAGACGACGAGTGCAGGGACGTCCAGGCGGTGCAACTCGTCGTGTGCGTGGTAACCGGCCAGCCCGCCCGTGATGTCGCGCAGCACCCGGCCCGGAGTGCCGACGATCGCCTGCTGGGTCCCGGCAACCGCGCCTTCGGGTGCGCCGGCACCGAGGAAGAACCGGGTGACGAGGCGCCCGAGGTGAGACGAGGCCATCACGACCCGCACGACCTGGGGCAGCATCATCGACCCGATCCTGAGGAGCAGTTCCTCGACCCGTTCGACCGGGAGCGGAAGGTTCCCCAAGACCGGGAGCCAGGCGTTCGACAGCACGCGAGACGTCCCGAGGGTCGACACGAGAACCATGCCTGCCGTGCGCGACCGGGCCTCGGGATCGTCCAGGAGGCAGCTCAAAGCGGCAATCCCTCCCAGGGAGTGACCCACGACGATCGCCTCCTCGAGATCGAGCCCACGGAGCACCGCAGCAAGATCCTCGCCCAGCTCGTGGGAGGTGGTGATCCCGGCGGTAGTGGAGGATTCGCCGTGGCCGCGCTGGTCCACTGTCACGACACGGTATCGATCGGCGAGGGCGACGGTCTGGTACTTCCAGATGTGGCCGTCGAGGGTGATGCCGTGGACGAACACGATCGGGCGCCCCTTGCCGGCACCCCGCCACGCTACGTGCGTCCCGTCCCCGGTGCGAACGGTGCCGGCCTCGTCGAAGGACATGGGCGTCCCCGGCTGAGCGATGCCGCGGGCGCCACGGGTGAGGTGGCTCAGCGGCCGCGTCAGGACGTGGCTCAGCTTGCTGCTCTTCGTGCTCGGTCCCGTCTGTCCCATATGCTCCCAATCGACTCGTTCGGAGAGAACTTCAGCGACGCCCGCGCATTTCCTACGTGGATCCTCCGGGTGCCGCTTCGAGGTCGTAGATCAGAATGCCATCGCCCTGCCCGGTCTCGTCTGCTTCGTCGGTGACCACGGAGAGCTGGAACACGATCTGCGTGCCATCGGGGCTGACGGTGGGATTCGATGCACCGAAGCCCTTGTGGCGAGTGAAGTCGGTCAGGCGTTTGTACGTCGCCCTCCCGTCCAGGCTCAGGGACCAGATGTCGAGTCCCGCGGGGAAGAGGACGATGCCGATCGTGCGCTCGACGAGGATCCAAGTGCCATCCGGGGATATCCCCTCGGGCTCCTCGTAGAAGAGTGGGCTGCGGGAGTAGTTCGTCCTCCTCCCCGTCACGAGATCGACACCGTAGACCTCCGTACCGTTGTGTGCGTAGACCGAGACGACGAGCTCGCCGTTGCCGGGTGGGCGGAAGTCCTGTGGCTCCATGACGGCCACGTCCGAGATGTCGCCGCGGGTGAGCACACGCCGCCGACCGGTCAACTGCGGGGTGCCGCTCGCGTCGCGGGCGATCTCACCGACCCAGATGTCGGATCTCGCGTTGAGAAGGTTGAGGATCAGGAGCAAGGGGTCGGAGATCCCGAAGTCGACGTCGGAGTCAGCCCATGCGACCGCATTGCCCGCTCGCGAGACTGCGATTCCCTCCCAGCATGGGGCGTCGAGGGGTGTCGGAGCGCGGTCGAAAGGCTCGGCGAAGTACCACATCACGCCAGCGAAGCGTCCCGACTCACCACTCCCGCCCAAGGATTCGGGACCGCACAGGATCAAGTCGCCCCCCGGCGTGTAGTGCGCCCGGGTGAAGCCTGCGTGCGTGAATCCCTCTGTGAGCACTCTGTCCTTGCCCGACGACAGGGTGAGCTCGTGGACGTCGCCGAGATTGCCGTCGAGATACGCGATGTGCTCACCGTCGGGGGCCCAAACGGGTCGCATACCTGTCGCGCTCACCGGGCGGATGTGCGGCGGCAAGTCGTCGAGCGGCGAGCCGGAGAGCGTCCCCTTCAGTGGATCGAGATTGAGCTCGCACGAAGCGAGGGCAAACACCAGCAAGGCCGGCCAGACCGCCTGCATGAAGCGCGTGGCGCGCAGGGCGGGTGACAACAATGACCTCCCACGAGGGCGTCTCCCAGGTGCCGATACTACGGAATCGGACCGGACGACGCCGGAGCGGGTCGCGCCCCGCTCAACCTGCTCCCACGTCGTAGAGGTGCACGGGCTGGGGAAAACCGCGCAGCTCGCGGACACCGCGGTCTGCGAAGGAGAAGCCCTTGCCGGCGGCGAGCTCGCGAACCACGTTCGGAACGAGGATCTGACCGGGCTCGGCTTGGGAGCACACACGCGACGCCATCTGCACCGAGCTGCCGAACATGTCGCCGTCCTCGGATATGGGCTCCCCGGCGCTCAAGCCGATGCGTACGAGGACCGGCGGGCCCGAGACCGACGCGTTGTGAGAGGCGAACCCATCCCGGATCTCGATGGCGCAGGCAAGGGCCGCAGCCACCGAACCGAAGGTCGCCATGATGCCGTCCCCCGTGTGTTTGATCTCCCGCCCCCCGTAGCCGTCGAGGGCGGACCGTATGACCGAGTTGTGGAAACGGAGGAGATCCTGGGCGGCCGCATCACCGAGTGTGGCGGTGATGTCGGTGGAGCCCACCAAGTCGGTGAAGAGCACTACGGCGAGCCCTCCTCGTGCGACCCTTGGCGTAGGCCTCGACTCTTCGCCCGGGTGGAGGAACTCCCGGACTTCTCTCAGCGGCGCTTCGGCCTCCCCTTCCCAGGGGTTGTGGGCACTGCCCTCGAGGCTCACGTACCTCGCACCCGGAATGAGGGCTGCGAGGCGGCGTCCTGCATCGGCGTTGACCGCCTTGCTGGCGCGCCTGTTCATGACGAGAGTCGGTGCAAGGATCGATCGTGCATGCTCCGACACGTCGATACCGGCAAGAAGGGAGTAGAGATGTGCCGCGAAAACGGGCTCCACGGAACGGACCATGCGGTCCACGCGCTGCTCGTGGCGCATGGTCGGCTCCGGGTCCGTGAGGTAGCTCATCCCGGCGAACACGGCCTCGGGAGCCGAGGCCAGGGCCGGGATCATGCGGCCGACACCGTGCTGCTCGGGTGTGACCGTGTCACGCCCGACGGCGAAGGTCCCGTCGAAGATCAATCTGTCGACGCGTTCGGGATGATCGGCCGCATACAGGATGGCCGGGGGCCCGCCATAGCTCGATCCCCAGAGGGTGGCCGTCTCGACCCCGAGGCCGTCCATTACGGCTTCCACATCGGTCGCGAGATCGGCCACGTCAGGCAGGGGCACGTCCCGGTCCGAGAGGCCGTTGCCTCGCATGTCGAAACGGACGACCCGGTTGCGAGTCCCGATCTCCTCGAAGAAGGCCCGGAACGACGGGTCGGACCACAGCAGCTCGAGGTGCGTTATCCAGCCCCGCACGAACACGAGGGGCGGGCCACTGCCATGCTGCGAGCAGGCAATGCGAACCCCGTCCCTCGTCGTGACAAAGGTCGTGCCCAACCCCATTGCGGACGGCCCCCCGGAGCGATTCCTGCAGCCAGTTGCTACGATGCCCGGAGCATAGGGCGATTGCGCCAGACCGCATGAAGAGGGGGATCCCATGCCTGCTGCCCAGACCATGCTTCCGCGCGTGAACGCGCTCGCCACGCCACCGATGATCGGAGAGGTGGATCCCGACCTCTTCGCACCCGGCACAGATCTAGTCGAGGCACTGGCAGAGCTCGAGGTCGTGGGTGGCACCGATCCTGAGATCTTCCAGGAGTACCTCGCGAGCATCCCGGCCGGGATGCAGGAATCACTGCGCGCGCTCGTCTACCACAACCTGACCCAGCGTGAGGGGGGGCCGATCGGCATGACCTTCGCCTGGGCACCCGCATACGACTGGGAACTACGCATCTGGGAAGCAGCCGGCACACCCGACAGCCGAGGCGGCATCACCGTTCTGCTCTGCAGCCGCTACCCGCGCGACCCGGTCCCGGCCGACGGCCCGGCACCCGCTCCGAACTGAACCGCGCTGCGGGGACGGAATCGCAGAGGCCGACTCTTCCACGTATCGACGTCCGCCGCGACCTCCGCCGCTACCTCGTCGACTTCGCCGGCCCGACCATCCTCGTCACACACGACCCCGTCGACGCCCTCGCGCTGGCAGACGACGTGGCCATACTCGAATCGGGCCACCTCACCCAGACAGGCACCATCGCAGAGGTCACCACGAGACCCCGGTCCCGCTACGTCGCGGACCTCATCGGGACCAACCTCATCCACGGCACCGCGTCAGGCACGACGGTCGTGACCGAAACCGGCACGGCGCTCACATCTGCCGAAGCCCGGCAGGGACCTGTGTTCGCGAGGATCCCACCCGCAGCGGTTGCGCTTCACCGCCACGAGCCAGAAGGCAGCCCACGAAACCGCTGGCAGGGTGCTGTAGAGCACCTCGACCTGCTGGGTGACCGAGTTCGCGTTCACCTCACCCCGCCCATCGACCTCGTTGCCGAGATCACTCCCGCCGCCACCGA
>QWHP01000100.1 GCA_021404985.1 Actinobacteria bacterium ATB1 | reverse complement strand
CCGTTGTCGCCTGTGCGGAACCAGCCGTCACCGTCGAAAGCAGCCGCCTGGTCCTCCGCATCGAGGTAGCCGGCGAACATCTCGGGCCCCCGGACCAGGATCTCGCCGGCAACGCCGCGGGGCAGATCCTCCTCCGTGACGGAATCCACGATCCGCAGTTCGGCACCCCCGATCAGGCGGCCGTCGGTCCCCGCGCACTTCTCCAGGGGGTCGCCGGGATACGAGGTGGTGAGAGTCGGGAACTCGGTCGATCCGTACGTCCGCTTGCACCAGCAGCCACCGAGGACGTTTGCCCGCCGCAACAACCTGTGGGTCGTTTGGCTGGCTCACCTGTTGGGAGATGTTTTCGGTTTGATGCTTTTGGCTTCGGTGTAACGATCATGAACGTCACCCTCTCCTGCTCGATGATCTGCAAGGCCTCGCCGGCGTCCCAGCGGTCCATCAGGACGACCTTGATACCGAGCAGTGCGGGGAAGAGGACTCCGTACACGAGCCCGGCAACGTGCGTCAGCGGCATCGGCAGCAGGAGACAGTCGTCTGGGGTCACCCCGTGAGGTTCCACGAGGCTGTCCGTCTCGCAACGCAGAGTCTCACCCGTGTGGACGACACCCTTGGGGTCCGACGTCGTACCCGAGGTGAAGAGGACGACCGCCGGGTCGGAGGCGTCCGGGCTGGGCATGGCAGAATCCGAGGACGGCCCGGCGTTGTCGACGGGAAGGCCGTCCTCCGGCACGACGTGGACGCGGCCCGAGAACCCCGTCGACTCGACGAGAGTGACGTAGTCGACACCCCTGAACTCCCCCGGCACGAACACCTCCGCCGCGCCCGTCCGTTCCAGGATGAACCGCACCTCACGTTCCCGCAGTGTCGGGGTAATCGGGGCGAGAACGCACCCCGCTCGCAAGACCCCCCAGGACACGACGACCGTCTGCCACCAGTTCGGCATCTGGTGGGCCACCACGTCGCCCGGTCCCAAGCCGGAGTCGAGTAGTCCCGCCGCGACCCTCCGGGAGAGGCGGTCGAGGTCGGCAAGGGACAGACGCGTGCCACCGGCCTGCACCGCCACGCGCTTCGCTCCGAACCGGCTCGGCGACTCGTCGAACCGCTCCTGGAGCGTCTCACCCGTCCACGCGCCGGACTCCGTCCACCGTTCGCGCAATCCGGGCCGGATGACGGGACGAACCTCACTCGGGCGTCTGCGCTCCCACACGTTACCTCCTCGAGGATTTCCTCACTCGACCGCTTGCACGGCCGGCCCCCGGGGCAGCGGGACGCTCTCGGGGAACACACCGACAGAACCCGGAATCCGCCAGCGACCGTCGGGATGGAGAAGCACCCCCTCTTCGTGCTCACCGGCTGCGTGCCGGACGATCCCCAGATAGAACGGGAGGTGCTTGAAGACGGTGTTCCTGGGATACGAGATCGGCACGCCGATCTGATGGATGTGATCCGCGTACACGACCCCCATGAACGTCCACCGACCCACCTTCTCCTTCGGGCACATGCCGGGTCGTTCCGTCGAGCGGAGCAGGGACTCGACGTGGACGTCTCGCGGCGGCACTCCAGTGACGGGCCAGCGTGCCGATCCGAGTGGCACGAACCCGTCGTTGTCCGACCTCTCGAGCTCGGGATCGAACCGCGTGCGGTTGTAGAAGTACCGCAGGATGCTGTTCACCTGGTAGGGGTTCGTCACCCCGGCGATGGACCTGTACGGCACGTCCGGATGCTCGGCATACGTGCTGTTGAACTCGTTCAACATGTAGTCCGAGCCGAACTCCCTCGCCGCACGCCAGAGGTCCGACTCGTCGTGGCTCACCAGTGAGATGAAGAGGTTCACCATCGGGATCACGTACCTCAACATCAACTGGTTCACAGCATGCGTGTCGTCCGCGATCAGGACGCCGTTGTGCGGACCTGCGACCGTGGTGAGGGAGGCAACCGTGTCGGCGATCGTGAGATCTCTGAGGTCGGCGTCGAATCGGGGCGAGTCGAAGGGCCGCCACTTCCCGAGACCCTGCGGCGAAAGGAGGTAACGCGCGTCCGTGCACGCCTGACTGTGGGCGACGAGATGCACTTTCCGCCGGTGCTTGAGGAACACCTCAGCGATTCCCTGCGGGCGGAACCTGCGCAGCAGGAAGGGGTTGACGTTCCTCATGTCGAGCACATGCCTGGGGACGTAGGTCCGGTCCGCGACCTCGATCCTGTGCGTCTTCGGCGGCCGGCCGTAGAACCATTCGTATCCGCGGTACTCGAAGGTGTTGAGAGGGTCCGCCGTGGGCGCGTACGCCGGGAAACCGAAGAGCTCGAGGTACTCCTGGACGTTCTGGAAGTACTGGATCGGTCCGATCCTGTTGAAACCGAGAAAGCCGTGCATCAGGACAACGGGGTGGTTACGGCGTCCGATCCGGCGTGACACCGCCTTCGGGATGTCGGTGGCAGTTCGCAGTCCGGCCCGCACCATGTGCTCGGGTAGGTACTTGAGGTCCACTGCCGTCAAGCGTACCGCCGACTTTCAGGCAGACCTGACGAGGGAACGCGTGAACTCTCGGAACAGCCGCACCGTGAGATCAGGCTCCTCGAACATGAGCATGTGTCCCGCACCGAGGACAGTGTGCAAACGGGCGTCGCGCATCTGTCTTTCGAGCGCTATCGAGTACGGAATGGGCGTGACGATGTCGCGCTCGCCGACGAGCACCAGGCACTGAGTGGGGACCGTGTCGAGCCCGTCGAGCACGTCGTAGCCTGAGATCGCACGGAGGTCCCCGGCCATCGTGACGGGAGGCGTGCGGATCGCCAGCTCCAGGGCCGCCGCGACCGTGCTCCGATTCCCCTTGCGCCCGAAGAGCGATCGGGCGAAGAGCAGGCCGGCGTCGCTGCGCGCGCGTTTCAGGTAGGTCCCGGGTTCGATCGAGCGCGCAAGCGTCGAGGTGAACGCCTCCCACAAGCGGCGCCGCCTCGCCGTCTCCTCCGCGTCGAGCCTGCGTCCGTTGCGGTCCAGTTCGACAGTGGAGGGCACGGTGCCCAGCAGGACGCATCCCTTGACGCGACGGTCGCGGATCTCGGGATGATCGACGAGGAACTGCAGTGCCGACATTCCACCGAGGGCGTGGCCGACAAGGATGACGTCGTCGAGGCCAAGCCCCTCGAGCAGGACTGCGATGTCCTGGGCATGTGTCTCGGCGACCGGCCTGTCGACCGCCCTGACGTCGCTCGCGCCGTGGCCCCGGGAGTCCACGGCAACGACCCTGTGGTCGTCGGAGAGCCTCTCCTGGATCCGTCCCCAGACACTTCTGTCAGCCGCGAACCCGTGCAGGAGCACGAAGGTGGCGGGTCCCTGCCCGCTCTCCACGTAGGCGATGCGGCACCCGTCGCCCGCCGTCACGTAGCCCGTGGTGCCGTCTTCGACCGGTTCGAGCAGAGCGCCCGGCGAGATCCCGTCGGGTGGGACAAGGCGGTCCATCATCAGGCGTTCGAGGTGCCACCCGATCGCAGCGCCCGAAGCGATGGCTGCAGCGGCAGGGATGACGCCGAAGCGACATGTCCTGCCACCCGGCTTGTCGATCTTGTCGTCCGTGCCTGTCGACTTGCGGACCAAAGGGCGTCTCAACCCGCCTCCCCGCTGATGTGCTCCGCCCTCTGTTGTCAGGCCCACACGGTAACCGTTCGGCGTGCGAAAACGGTGGATACCGTCGCCCCGGCTTGCGGTCGGGCATCAGGCGTGCGGCTCGGGTCTCCAGAGCAGCCAGAGGCGTGGGCCCCCGCCGGGTACGACCAGCGTCTCCTTCACGCCGAAGCCGTGCCGGCTGTAGAACGCCACGTTGGACTCGGTCTCGGTCTCGAGGTACGCGGGCAGCCCGTCGTGCCCGGACCGCTCGAGACCGGCTCGGATGAGGGCCGACCCGATTCCACGTCCCTGCGCCGGCGGATCCGATGCAAGGACGGCGAGGTACCAGTGATGCTCGCGGGGATGACGCGGTTCGACCTCGCGCGCGAGGCGAAGCAGGCGGCGTACGGCTCTCGGTCCCATGCGCAGCGTCGCCGGGGTGAGGCGGACGACGTCCTTGTTCGTCTCCCGCCATGTCGCCGGGGATCGCCAGACGGCCACACCGGCGAGGTCCTCGGTCGTGAGGACGAGATCTCCCCGCGTCAGGTTGTTACGCAGGAGAGCAGCGAAGAACTTCTCGAGCTTGCGCGGCCTCCGGCCAGGGTCGGGTTGCAGCCAGGCCCAAATGGGATCCTCGTGGAACGCCCGCGCAAGCAGCGCCGAGAGCGGACCCACCTCGTCTCGACTGACGGGCCGAGGGACCGGGACCGGCATCAGAGACGTTCGATGATCGTCACGTTCGCCTGTCCCCCACCCTCGCACATCGTCTGGAGCCCGAATCGTCCGCCGCGGCGCTCGAGCTCGCAGAGAAGGCTCGTCATCAGCCTCGCCCCTGTCGCGCCGAGGGGATGCCCGAGGGCGATCGCGCCTCCGTTCACGTTCACGCGGTCGAGGTCCCAGCCGGTCTCCTTCTGCCAGGCGAGGACCACCGACGCGAATGCCTCGTTGATCTCCACGAGGTCGATGTCCTCCTTGGTGAGGCCGGCCTTGGACAGCGCGTGTTCGGTGGCGGGCATTGGCGCCGTCAGCATCCAGACGGGATCGGCGCCGCGTACCGACAGGTGATGGATACGGGCTCGTGGCTCGAGTCCGTACTCCTCCAGGGCGCGCTCCGATACGACGAGGAGCGCAGCGGCCGCATCCGCGATCTGGCTCGCCACGCCTGCGTGGATGCGCCCTCCCTCCTCGAGGGTCGGAAGCTCGGCCATCTTCTCGAGTGTCGTGCCCCGCCGCGGTGTCTCGTCGGTGGCGAACGTGCCGACGGGCACGATCTCGTTCTCGAACCGTCCGGAGTCGATCGCCTCAATCGCGCGCCGGTTGGATTCGAGGGCGAACTCCTCCATCTCCCGGCGGGAGAGGTCCCACTTCTCGGCGATCATCTCGGCCGAGCGGAACTGGCTGACCTGATCCGGCCCGTAGCGGGCGACCCAGCCGGGCGAGGTCGTGAAAGGGTCCGGATAGCCGAGGTCCTGCGCCGCAAGCATGGCGGAGGAGATCGGGATCGAGTTCATCTGCTGGACTCCGCCTGCCACCACGACGTCCTGGGTCCCGCTCATCACACCTTGGGCCGCGAAGTGGACTGCCTGCTGCGACGAGCCACACTGGCGGTCCACGGTCGTGCCGGGAACCTCGTCTGGCATGCCCGCCACGAGCCAGCAGGTACGTGCGATGTCACCTGCCTGGCCTCCGATCGTGTCTACGCATCCGAACACCACGTCGTCGACACAGCCCGGATCTATCCCCGTGCGTTCGACGAGCGCCCGGATCGGCACGGACCCGAGGTCCGCGGGATGCATCTCTGCGAGGGATCCCCTCTTCTTGCCGATCGGGGTCCTGACGGCATCGACGATGTAGGCCTCGGGCATTCCGGCTCCCTGTTTAACGCGGTCGTGGCGAAACCTACCCGCACACACCCCACCTGGGCGGATCCAGACAGCACTACCGTCACCAAATCCACCCACGGACGCGGCGCGGGAGCCACGCGGGGACTCATCCGGTCATGCGGCGTCGGTGATCTGCCAGGCGATGTTGTAGGACGACCACGGGAACGAGCTCGTGGAGAACCACGAGGAGCTACCGCTTGCCGTCGAGCCTGCCAGTCCCACGGACGGGAAGAGGAGCACGGCGTTGACGCTCCTTCCCGCTCCCGGGTCCACGACGACGAGGTTCCCGAAGTAGAGCGGCAGTCCGAGGAAGCTGCGCAAGCTGATCGACACGGTCGCCTGACCGGAACCGCTTGCCGAGGGGATCTCGCCGCCTCCCGTCACGGAGTCGACCGCTGTGAAAGTCCCCCGCCTGATCTTGAAGTCCCCGCTGACGAGGTCCCCGTCGTTGGCGTAACTGATGCCCCCTGAGATGATCACCTTCGCGTGGTCGCGCGGGGTGTTCCCCGAGAGGTAAGCGTCCAGCGCTGTGCCGATCCTGATGCGCGGCGCCGTGCGGCCGGCGACGACGGCGATCGGGACTCCTGTCGACTTCAGCGCGCTCAGGATCCCGTTCGGCGTGGCGGCCGGGTCGGCGTCCTTGAAGAGAGCGAATGCTCCCGTGACGTGTGGTGCAGCCATCGACGTCCCGTTCCAGGTCTGGTAGCCGCCCCCGGGAACGGAGGAGCGGATGAGCGAGCCGGGTGCGAACACGTCGAGCTCTGGCCCCGCGTTGGAGAAGCTCGACCTCGTGTCGGCATCTGTGGAGGATCCGACGCTCACTGTCGAAGAGACGCAGGCCGGGAAGGAAAGGCTCGTCACCGAACCGTCGTTGCCGGCGGAGACCACGACTGCGACACCTGCGTTCTTGAGACGGTCGACAGCCGACGTCAGCGCGGGGACGAGCAGGTCGCAGTTCGCCGTGTAGAGGCCGCCCCCGATGCTCATGTTCACGGCGGCGACGTCGACCGTGGCGAGTCGGCTGTACACGTGGTCGAGACCG
Organism: Actinobacteria bacterium ATB1; assembly: GCA_021404985.1. Taxonomy (GTDB): domain Bacteria; phylum Actinomycetota; class Acidimicrobiia; order UBA2766; family UBA2766; genus QWHP01. Next base: position 2,359 of record QWHP01000100.1, on the reverse strand, counting down.
GCGACGAGATCGCTGTCCCAGAAGACGAGACAGGAGGGCAGGATGCCGCAGATCGCGGGTGCGGTCTCCACGGAACCTGCCATGATCGAGAACACGGACGCGCTGCGTGCGACGCCGTCGAGCGTCGGACCGTCACCTGCGGCGATACCCGCGACGTGAGTTCCGTGCTCGTTGTCGGGGCATCCGACGCAGGGCACTCCGCTGCCGGCGCCCGTCTGCGTCGAGAACCCGTTCGGGCAGTCGCTGCCTACGGAGAAGCACGCCTCCTGGGTGACCTTGCCGGAGAGCATCGGGTGCGCCCCGTCGACGCCGCTGTCGATAATGGCCACGGTCTGGCCGCTGCCCTCGTAGCCGTCGGCCCAGGCGGCGTCGGCCTCCACGATCGGGATCGATTCGGCGAGAGATGCGTACCGCGGCGTGTCGGGAACAACCGACACGACGTCGGGATCGGCCTCGAGAGCGGCCAGACCCTCCGAGTCGACCTCGGCCGCGAAGTGGGGAATCGAGGTGTACTCGCGCACGACGTCCACCGACCCCACGGCCTCTTCGCTCAATCGGTCGACGGTGGTCGCGACGGTGAGGCGCTCGACGGCCTCCCCCACGGGTCCAAGGAGTGACAGGTCGGGTGCCGCCACCTCAACCATCACGCGCACCGGTCCCGAACCCGCATCGGCGTCGGGCGAACTCGACTGGGGCTCGGCAGCGGCGATGCGTGGCCCTGCAACCAGGGCCACGAGCAGGAAGGCGGCCACAGCGGCCCGCGCGGCCCTGCTCCGAGATCCCCATGGTCCCCACATATCAGAGCCTCCAGCCCTCGATCGCGCCCGCCTACAAGTTCGCCCGAACCGAACCAGTATCCTTTCGGCGGCCCATCCCGGCCAAATCATCCGATCCGAGATCCGGGCAGGTGGATCGTGCCCTTGGCAGATCGCTTGGCGAACTTCAACAGGTCCGTGACGAACAAGGGCATGCGCCTCCTCTCGGGTCGCGTCCCTCCGCTGGCAACAGTTCTGCACCAAGGCCGCAGGAGCGGCCGTGAGTACCGGACCCCCGTCTTGTCGTTCGGCACCGACTCGGGCGTCGTGATCGCCCTCACCTACGGACCGGATCGTGACTGGGTGCGCAACATAGAGTCCGCGGGTCAGTGCCGTATCGAGCAGCGCGGACGGACGAGGAGCTTCACATCTCCTTCGATTCTGGGTCGCGAAGAGGGACTCGCCCTCATGCCCTTCTGGATCAGGCCCGTCGTCTCGCTGTGGGTGGACGACTTCCTGGTACTGGAATCGATCAGCGCTCCGGATCGCGCCTGAAGAACCAGCGCTGCGGTCCCCGACCCGGGATGTCGTAGTGGTCGTAGAGCACGAACCCGAGCTGCTCGTACCAGGCGACGTTGTCGGGATTCGACGTCTCGAGGATCACGGGGAGGCGGTCCGCTTCGGCACGCGCCAAGCCGTCCGCCACGAGCAGCGAGCCGATCCGCCGGCCCTGGTATCTCGGGTCCACGCCGATGTTGCAGAGGAACCAGTGCTTGGTCTTGGGGATGTGCCGGTTGATCTCCCGGTACACACCCAGGTTCCGCGGGATCGCCCGGCCGAACACCAGGGCAGTTCGCAGGAGCAGACGCAGCGGGGGTCGCAGCCCCGCCGACCCGGGAGGAGTCCAGATGGCAACGCCTGAGCAGTCCTCGGTCGTTCGGACGACGAGGTGCGTCATGAACGCGGTGCGAAGCTGTAGCACCTTGTAGCGGTGCAGCTTGCGCGCCTTGGCCCGAGCGCCGCCCGTGAACGCCCAACTCCAGTACGGCTCGGCCGAGAACGCCCGCGTCAGGACGTCTGCGAGCAATTCGATGTCGTCCTCTCGCGCTTCCCTGATGCGCGGGATCGAGCTCATCCCTTCGGCGGGGTGCAGTTCACGTTCTCTGCTCACGCCGAGAGGATGCTCCGTCGGGCCCGCTCCGGGCCAGACGGGAAGACACTCGACACCTCTCGTGCTGCGTCGGCCAGACTTGCCGGCCATGAACGATCAACCGCCCGCCGGAGCCGCGACGGAGTCCGCGTTCCCCTCGTCCGACGAGCTCGAGGAATGTCTGCCGAGGATCCGCGCCGCCCCTGCCGACGAGGGCACGCTCCGGCTCATCGTGCGAAGACCGGGTGTCGGCCTGCGCGAGTCTGTCCATTCAGGCCGACTGGATCCCGCCGTGGGCCTCGTCGGCGACACCTGGGCCGAGAGGCCGAGCAGCAGGACTCCGGACAGGACCCCACACCCCGACATGCAGGTCACCGTGATGAACGTGCGCGTTCTCGAGGCGATCTGCCGAGACCCGGAACGTTGTCTGCTTGCGGGAGACCAGCTCTACGTC
>QWHP01000099.1 GCA_021404985.1 Actinobacteria bacterium ATB1 | reverse complement strand
CTGGGGCTTGATGCCCATGGCACTGGCACAGGCGTCTCCGGTCGAGAAGGACAAGACGCACTCCCCGTTCCGCAACCACGTGGAGGATGGCCAGCCCTTCCCGACGTACTCCCGCCGGGCGCAGTTCTACCTCGACCATCCGTGGTGGCTCGAGGCGGGCGAGGAGCTCCCTGTCCACAAGCCGAACCCGCTCGCAGGCGGCGACTACCCGTGCCGCATGACCTCGGGACACAACCGCTGGAGCATCCACTCGATGAACCAGGCGAACCCCGTGATCCTCCAGACCCACCGTGGAGAACCGGCCGTCGAGGTGAACGACAAGGATGCCGAGGCCCGGGGCGTCGCCGACGACGACTTCATCCGGGTCTGGAACGACATCGCGAGCTTCACGGCACGCGCCAAGGTCGCACCCGGCGTGCGTCCAGGCCAGATCATCTCCTACAACGGTTGGGACGGCCACCAGTACCAGGAGTGGATGGGCGCCAACGAGATCGAGGCCGGCATGGTCAAGTGGATCGCATTCGCCGGTGGCTACGGCCACATCAACTACACGGAAACGGAGTGGCAACCCATCCCGACGGACCGGGGCGTCCCGTGCGACTTCGAGAAGGCTCCCGAGACAGGAGATGCAGTTCGATGACACGAGTGGCAAGCAGCAGCGGCGACCTCGCTGACCCCAAGTCGGAGGCATGGGCGGAGGTCGAGAAGGAATCCGTCGGCCTCTCCCCCATCCCCCTCGATGCCCAGCCGACCGAGTACATCAGGACGGCATGGGCGGACCGCCCCTACGGCAAGGTCGACTCCGTCGACGTGTCGGCAGCGGCCAAGGACGGCCGGCTGTACGTCCGGCTCGAGTGGCAGGACTCCGACACACCCAACACGGAGTTCGCGGACGCCGTGGGTGTCTTCTTCCCCGAGAACGGGGATGCGACCGTGCAGACGATCGGGAGCAACGACGCCCCGGTCCACCTGTGGTACTGGCAGGCCGACCGTGAGACACCACTCGACCTCGTGGCGAGCGGGCCGGGCGTGTTCCAGGACTCGTCCTCGCCGAACGGGCTCGAGGCTGCAGCCTCACTGGACGGGGGACGCTGGTCTGTAGTCCTGTCGGCCACGGTGCCCGGCTCGGGCTCGCCGTCCTCGTGCGGCGTGGCCGTTTGGGACGGATCGAACGAGGAGCGGGCCGGCATCGGTGCCGTGACCCAGGACTGGATTCCACTCGAGGGACAGAGCTGAGAGGAGCGAGCTGTGACGAGCGTTCTGCATCCGGAGACCGGGGAGACCCAACAGGTCGCGATGGTCTTCGACCTCAACAAGTGCATGGGCTGTCAGACGTGTTCGATCGCCTGCAAGGTCCTCTGGACCAGCGAGGAGGGCGAAGGCCACCAGTGGTGGATGACCGTCAACACCCAGCCGGGCCTCGGAACGCCCAAGGGCTGGGAGGACATGGGCGGCGGCCTCGAGGACGGCAAGCCGCGACCGGGACACCAGCCGCGCCGTGAGGAATTCGGCGGTGGGTGGGACTTCAACTACGAAGAGGTCTTCTACGGGGGCAAGGGCAACAGCACCTACCTCCACCCCGTCGACAAGGGCGACGGGACGACCCGTTGGGGCATGAACTGGGACGAGGACCAAGGCGGCGGCGAGGACCCGAACGCCTACTACTTCTACCTCCCGCGCCTCTGCAACCACTGCACGCGTCCCGTGTGCGCCGAGGCGTGCCCGACCGGCGCGATGTACAAGCGCCGCGAGGACGGGATCGTCCTGCGCAACGAGGAGGCCTGCAAGGGCTTCCGGTTCTGCATGGAGGCGTGCCCGTACAAGAAGATCTATTACAACTACGCCCGGCATGTGGCACAGCACTGCATCATGTGCTTCCCGCGTCTGGAGGAGAACGTCGCTCCCGCCTGCGCCCGGCAGTGCCCGGGTCGCCTCGTCTTCGTCGGGATGCTCGACGACGAGGAAGGACCCATCCACCGGCTCGTGAACGAGTGGGGCGTCGCCATGCCGCTGCACCCCGAGTTCGGGACCGGACCGAACATCTTCTACATCCCGCCGCTCTCGCCGTACAGGCTGAACGAGGACATGTCGATCGACTACGAGACTCCCAGGATCCCGCCGGAGTACCTCGAGTCGCTCTTCGGACCGAAGGTGCACTCGGCGATCGACAAGCTGAAGTCGGAGCTCGAGACAGTGCGTTCGGGCGGGACGTCCGAGATGCTAGACACCCTGATCGCCTACGAGTGGCTGTCCCTGTTCGGACCCTACACCCAGGACCCCGCCGACCTCGACCGCAGCCCGTCGAAGGTGTCCGTCGACATATCGGCCAAGCCGACGAGCTGAGGAGACGAGACCGATGTTCATCTACTCCCTGTCGGGACTCGAGCTCAAGGACACGGGCCAGCAGGCCGTCGAGATCGAGGAAAACGAGACCACGGCCCGCAGCGCCACCTATCAGGTGTTCGGCCGTTTCTTCGCCGGGGCCGACGACGAGCACTACGAGATGGCGACGTCGGATCAGTGGACGAAGGAGTTCGCGACAGCCGTCGAACTCCTGTCCTTCGACTTCGACCCGGGCTCCGCTCCATCGGCCGACTCGGTGTCGAAGGACGACTACCTCGCCGAGTTCGCACGGGTCTTCCAGGGCACGCCGGCGATCATCATCGCCGGCAGCCACTTCGACGACGCCGAGCAGAACCTCGCCGAGGTCGTGCGCTTCTACGAGTACTTCGGTCTGCAGGCGGGCGACGAGTCCGACCGTCCACCCGATCACCTCGGCACCGAGTGCGACTTCATGCAGTTCGTGACCTTCAAGGAGGCCGCCTCGCCGTCGGAGCGCCTCGCCGGGTCCTACAGGCGTGCACAGCTCGACTTCCACGACCGGCAGCTGTCGCTGTGGATTCCCGGCTTCACCGAGAAGGTGTCGGCCGCTGGCACGCTCGACGTCTTCAACTGGGCAGCCGAACACCTCGCCGCCTTCGTGGCCGCCGACCACGCCCACATCAGGGAAGTGACAGGAGGCTGACGTGACGTCCGGCGCCCCTCGGACCGGGAGCGACAACCGTTACCGGCAACGATGGGCGTGGGACTCCGTTGCCTGGGGCACGCACTGCGTCGACTGCTATCCCGGCAACTGCTCGTATCGCGTGTTCACGGGTGACGGCACGGTCCGCTTCGAGGAAGCAGCCGGGACCTTCGCCCCGGTCGAGCCCGGCGTCCCGGACAAGAACCCGATGGGCTGCAACAAGGGGGCAGCCTGGAGCCGTCAGCTCGACAACCCGGACCGCATCACGACCCCGCTGAAGCGAGTCGGCCCCCGGGGCAGCGGCGAGTGGGAGCCGATCGGCTGGGAAGAGGCCCTCGGCATCCTCGCCGGTTCGATCATCGACACGATCGAGACCGCAGGACCCCAGGCCGTGTTGCACGAGGGCACACCGGAGATGACGACGGTCGTCCCGACGCACAGGTTCATGAACCTGCTGGGCGGAACGATCACCGACTTCAACGCCACCACGAACGACTTCAACGTCGGGCTGCACATCACGTTCGGCAAGTACAGCCCGGTGTCGTCGGTCGACGACTGGTTCCATTCGGACCTCATCCTCGTCTGGCACCTGAACCCGTCGTTCACACGCATCCCACACGCCCACTTCGCCTTCGAGGCACGCTACCGGGGTGCAGAGGTCGTCATGTTCGCCCCGGACTACAACGCCTCGGCGATGCACTGCGACCTCCACGTCCCGGTAGAACCCGGGTCGGACGCTGCCCTCGCCCTCGCCATGTGCCAGGTGATCCTCGAGGAAGGGCTCGAGGACAAGGAGTTCGTCGCCGAACAGACCGATCTCGGCCTGTTGGTACGCGACGACACAGGAAGGTTCCTGCGCGAGTCAGACCTCGATCCGGACGGCCGTGACGACCAGTTCTTCACCCTGGCCAAGGGGATCGAGCCGCATCAGGTACTGAACCGGGCCGGCCGGGGCTCGTTGAAGCCGGAGTTGCCGGTGCGCCTCGAGGGCTCGATGGAGGTCACCCTCGCCGACGGGTCGCGCGTGGATGTCCGCCCGGTCATCTCCCTGCTGCGGGAGCACCTCGATTCTGCCTACACGCCGGAGGCGGTCGCCGGAAACTGCGGTGTGCACCCTGACACGATCCGAAACCTGGCCCGCAAGGTCGCGGCCAACAGGACCAACGTCCTCTTCGGGGCTGCAGCGTCGAAGTACTACCACGGAGACCTGATCGAGCGTTCCCTCTGCCTGCTCCTCGCCCTGACCGGAAACTGGGGCAAGAAGGGCACCGGGATACGTTCGTGGAGCGCAGGGATGTTCGACGGGCCAGCGATCGCGATGGCGAAGGCCCAGCCGGGCGTCGAAGGAACCGAAGCCGTCATCATGGGCCTCGAGATGCTCGCCGCCGCGCAGAAGGCGGCCGACCCGACGGCCACGGACGAGATCGCCTCCGAGGGTCTCACGCGTCTCGCGACGCAGATGGTGCCGCCGTTCTTCCACTGGTGGGCGAACACCGGCTACCGCGAGCGCTGGACGAAGGAGGACTGGCACGACCCGTCGATGCCGCGCCCCTTCGAGTCCCTCGTCGAGGAGGCTCTCGACGCCGGATGGTGGGAGGGCACGACGAAGATGCTCTCGTCCGGCCCTCCCCGTGTCCTGATCGAATGCGGTGGGAACATGCTGCGGCGCACCCGGGGCGGTCGCAGCATTGTGCTCGAACACCTGTGGCCCAAGCTCGACCTCGTCGCCGTGATCGACCAGCGCATGTCGGCGACCGGCCTGAACGCCGACCTGATCCTTCCCGCCGCCCAGCACTACGAGAAGATCGACTTCCACATCCCGACACCGCACCTCATGCACCTGACGTTCTCGGACCGGGCACAGGCCCCGGCAGGCGAGGCTCTCACCGAGTGGGAGCTCTTCGCCCGCCTCGCCGAGGCCCTCGCAACAGAAGCGCAGCGCCGTGGCCTCGAGTCCTACAAGGACGCCAACGGAGTGGCCCACCGCTACGACGCCCTCTGGAGTGCGTACACGCTCGACGGCCACTACGCGGACGAGGAGCGCCTCGCGGACGAGATGCTTCGCGACTCCGCCCAGACCGGTGCGCTGCCCGAAGGCACTGACCTGTCGTCGGCACGGAGGCAGGGTCACATCCCCTTCAGCGGCTGGGGAATCCTGCCGTATGCCAAGGCACAGGCATCACCCTTCCCTGTCGGTGAGACGCACACCCCCTATCGGAACCACGTCGAAAAGGGCGACCCCTACCCGACCCTGACGCGACGCGCCCAGTTCTACATCGACCATCCCTGGTTCCTGGAGGCGGGCGAGGCGCTCCCCTGCCACAAGGAACCTCCGGCGATGGGAGGCGACCACCCACTCAAGATCACCTCGGGGCACTGCCGCTGGAGCATCCATCGCATGAACATCGGCAACCGTCTGCTGCTCCAAACCCACCGGGGTACGCCACATGCCGTTGTGAACCCCGACGACGCAACGGCCCGGGGGGTCTCCGACCACGACGAGATCGAGGTGTTCAACGCGACGGGCGGGTTCGTCGTGCGTGCGAAGATCTCGCCGTCGGTCCGTCCGGGGCAGATCATCGTCTACAACGGCTGGGAGAGCTACCAGTTCCCGGGATGGCGCGGCCCGAACGAGATCGAAGGCGGGATGGTCAAGTGGCTGCACCTCGCCGGTGGCTACGGACATCTCAACTACACGCCCACCGCCTGGCAGCCGGCCACGGTCGACCGCGCGACGCGGGTCGACTTCCGACCGGCCGCGGATTCCTGGACGACGACCACAACCGAGGAGGGATAGACAGATGCTCGGCTTCGACCTGCCCGAGGAGATCGCCGACGCACAGAAGCTTGCTCGCGACTTCGTCCAGAACGAGCTGCGCCCCGCCGAGGCCGAGATCGACACGATCCCGGACCCCGAGGCCGCGTACACGAGCGACACGTTCAAGTCCGTCCTCGCACGCTCCTACGAGATGGGGCTCCACAAGCTGACCGTGCCCGAGTCCGAGGGAGGCCTCGGCCTACCGCCGTTCGCAAGCCACGTCATCCTCGAGGAGCTCGCCGCCGGAGGTGCGGGGCTCGCCAGCCATCTCCTCATCGCCCCGATCGCCCACTACGTGATCCAGATGTTCGGGCTCGCGCACCGACATCCCGTCTACAAGGAGTACGCCGAGAAGTTCATCGAGGACAAGCAGGGGATCCACAGCGGCTGCTGGGCGATCACCGAACCCCAGGTCGGCTCCGACATCTTCACGTTCGGTGAGAAGGACATCCACTTCCGGACGAAAGCCAAGCACGGGGAAACAGGCGAGGAAGAGGGCGAAGGCGGCGTCACCGCTGCAAAGGAGGACGGCGGGTACAGGGTCGACGGGTCGAAGTCGGCCTTCGTGTCGAACGGCTGGTACGCCGACTTCATCCTGTTGATGGCAGCGGTCGACTCGGACGAGGACATGTCCGGCACGGGTGTCTTTCTCATCCCGACGGATCTCGAGGGGATCAGCCGCGGTCGCCCCCTCGACAAGCTCGGCCTGCGGGCGCTCAACCAGGCCGAGATCTACTTCGACGACGTGTGGGTCCCCGACGAGATGTGCATCGTGCCCGCCGGCCCGATGTACCGAACACTCCTCGAGTTCATCGTGACGACGGGCAACACGGCTGTCGGGCTCCTCGGCGTCGGTGTCGCCAGAGCCGCCTTCGAGGAGGCCCTCGCCCACGCGAAGGAACGCAGCCAGGGCGGAAGAACGATCTTCGACCACCAGCTCGTCAAGATGAAGCTCTTCGATGCCTCCCGCCGGATCGAGGCCTCGCGCCTCATGCTCTGGAAGTCCGCCTGGCTGTTGACCCAGGGCCGTCCGGACCTCCGCCTCGCCTTCGAGGCACGCACGCTCGCGTCGGAGGCGGTCGTGCACATCACTTCGGAGATGATCCAGGTGTTCGGAGGATATGGGATCTCGAAGGAGTATCCCGTCGAGAAGTACTACCGGGACGCGAAGCTGCTCTCGATCATGGACGGGACGCTCGACCGGGTAGCGCTGAGCGCTGCCGAACTCATGTGAGTGGCCTCCCGGCACGCCGGATGGCCCCCGGGGGAGCCAGCACCGTGGAAGCTGTGACGAAAGACACTCCCAGGGAGGGTGACAGGACATGAAGTTGAAGTCGAAGGGGCTGGGTCGCAAAGAGCTCGTCATGGACTTCCGCGAATATGTCGTGACGAACGAGAACCACGAGCTCATAATCCGGGGCACCATCCACGACCCCGTGCACTGGGATTTCACGATCACGATGTGTGAGGACGACCTGCCCGGCCTGATCCGGGTCGCGACCAGGAGACAGACGATCGGACTCTTGCTGCGCTCCTTGTTCAAGCCGCGCAAGCGGCACCACTGGAAGGACGAGCGCAAGGAGCACGTCACGGCTGCGACCGAGCACCGCCGCGAGAACATCGAGCGTTACAAGAACGCGCCGCCGGAGGGTGAGACCCCCGCAGAGCGGCGCCGTCTCGCACGTGCCAAGGCAGCGGAGGGTGCCGCTGGGGGTGGCGCTGCAGGTTCTACTGAGGGCGGCGCGGCGGGTGACGGCGGGAGCGCTGCCGATGCAGCGGCCGGGGCGTCCGCGGGACAGACTGGTTGACGCAATGGCCGACCCGACAATCCACCTGGCGACCGAGAACGGGCTCCTCGTCGCGGACATGACCGGAAAGGTGCTCGCACGCCACCTCGACGGTGCCGAGATCCATGCCGTGCTGGTCTCCGACGGATGGGCGTTCGCAGCACCGGAGGGACGCGGAGTGCTGCGGGTGAAGCTGCCGCTGGACGCGGCCTCCGACTGGGAGCCGCTCGGCCTCGAGGACCAGCGCGTCTGGACCCTGGCGGCCACCGGTGGAGCCGGGCGCGCCCTGGCCGGCCTCGAGCCCGCAGCGCTCTGCGAGGTCGGCGGAGACGGAGGCCCGAGCCGCTTCGTGGGCTTGGAGTCCGTCGAGGGCCACGAAGACTGGCACTCGCCGTGGGGGCCGGCGGACCTGTGTGCGGTCTGCGTCGACGGCGACCGCATGGTCGTCGGCGTCGAGGTGGGCGGTGTCGCAGTGTCCGAGGATGCCGGGAAGACCTGGGAGGCACGCAACCACGGCCTCTACGAGGACGTTCATTGCCTTGCCCTTCTCGGGAACACCTGGGCAGCGACGACGGGGATGGGTTTCCACATCACCACTGACGCCGGACTCACGTGGTCGTGGGAGATGGAGGGCGTCGACCGCGGTTACACGCAGGGCCTCGCGGTTGTCGGTTCATCTGCCGACACGCTCGTCATGTCGTCCGCCTCGGGGCCGCCCCCGATGTGGGAATCCGGGGGACCCGAGGCCGCTCTCTTCAGGCTGCACACACCCCAGACCCCGTATCTCTGGGATCTCGTCTGTGACGGTTTCCGCGGAAACGTCGACCGCGGCGGCATCGCTTCTGCCGGCGACCTCGTCGTGGCAGGCACCTCCGAGGGCGAGCTCCTCCTCAGCCGTGATGCCGGCTGGGAGTTCGACCTCGTCGCCGAGGGCATGCCTCCCATCATCGCAGTCGCCCTCGCCGTCACCGTCTGA
>QWHP01000098.1 GCA_021404985.1 Actinobacteria bacterium ATB1 | reverse complement strand
GCCGCCCGCGCGCGCCACGCGGTCCTGCAGCAGCAGATTCTTCGACAGAGCGAAGATCAGCGTGAGAATCGCTTCGGCCACGGGACGCCGCGGGGGGATCGATTCGGCCATCTGCCCAACGAAGATACGCAGTTCCCCCGCCGGAGCGGATATCGTGGGACGTCCCGGCGAGACCGCCGGTGGCTCCCTGCCTTCGACCTTCCCGATCAGCGCAATGGACGAAACCCCCGAAGATCGCCCCGACGCGACCTCCCGGACTCCGGAGGGCGAGGCACCAAGCGGCGTGTCCTCCGAATGGTCCGCCCCCGGAGCCGGCGCAGCCGAAGGCGAGGCTGGCCAGACCGAGCGTGACCAGACCGACGGTGACGCTCCCGACGACCGCAGCACGGCGAGGAGGGCGATGGTCCTCGCAGTCGGTGTGATCGCGTTCGCTCTCCTCGTCGTCGTTGCCTTCCTCGTCGCCGGAGGGGAGAGCTCCGAGGAGGTCGGGTCGGACGGTTCGGATGAGGTGGCCGAGCCCGGGTCGTCTGATCCCGAGGTGAACCTCGGGATAGGGAACCAGGAACCCGGTCCCGCGCCCGACTTCGACCTCGAGGACTTCGAGGAAGAGGCCGTCTCCCTGGAGGACTTCCGGGGCAAGCCTCTCGTCCTCAACTTCTGGGCGTCGTGGTGCACGCCCTGCCGCAAGGAGATGCCCGCCTTCGACGAGGTCTACCGGGGACTCGACGGCCAGGTGGCATTCCTGGGGATCGCCACACAGGACCAGAGGAAGCCGGCCGAGGACTTCGCCCGGGAAGTCGGCGTGAGCTACCCGCTCGCCTTCGACGAAGGCGACAAGGTCGGCGACGCCTACGAGCTGTTCGGGATGCCGTCGACCTACTTCGTCGACGAGGACGGCCAGATCGTCGAAGCGCGCTTCGGCGAGTTGACGTCCGGGGAGCTCGAGGAGATCATCGGGACCTTGTTCCCCGACGTCGAACAGGGTTGAGAAGTGGAGCGAGACTGGGAGATCCACGTCCGTCGGCCGGCCGGCCGGAACGGACGTGGCGAAGATGGGGAGGGAGATGCCGGTGCCTCCGGCACCGTCTCGCTCGTGACGATCGAGCGAAAGGCGCGGCGCAACGCACTGTCCGTCGAGCTCTGCCGGTCCCTGACCGAGAGTCTTCGGGCCGAGGCCGAGACCGCAGACGTGATCGTCCTGACGGGTGCGCCTCCGGTGTTCTGTGCTGGGGCGGACTTCTCAGACTTCGACGCCGGGCCCGACAGAGGTGGTTTCGTCCCGGCGTTCAACGAGCTACTGCACGCCTTGGCACACATTCCCGTGCCCGTGATCGCATGGGTGAACGGGGCCGCGCTGGGTGCAGGATGTCAGATCGTCGTGCAGTGTGACCTCGCCGTGGCTGCCGAGTCGGCGACCTTCGGGATAACGGCCGCTCGCATCGGTCTCCAGGTGGACATGGTCAACGTGAACCGCCTCGTCTGCGAGGTCGGCCCTCGGGCAGCCCGACGCCTGCTGCTCACCGGGGACGTCATCCCCGCGTCCGAGGCACTTGCTCTGGGGCTGGTCGACAGGGTCGTCCCGGACTCCGCCGGGGACGGGAACGAGTCCGGGCTCGAGTCCGGGCTCGACGTCACGCTGCACTGGGCCGCCGAGCTCGCAGGCCGGGCGCCTCTCGCTGTCCGCGGACACAAGGCCGCGATCCAGGCCGTCGTCGACTCGTGGTGGCTCCCCGAGGACAGCGGCGCGTACAGGCGCTCGGTGGAGTCCGCCCTCGCCGCCTTCATGTCACAGGATCTGCGCGAGGGACTCCATGCGTTCTCGGAGCGAAGGAAGCCCGAGTTCCGGGGTGAGTGAGAGCGAGTGAAGCATGTTGACGGACCGGGAATAGGATCCAGGGATGGCTGGTCCCCATCCGTGGGAGATCCCCTTCGAGTGGAACGAGTTCCTTCGCCGCTGGTTCCGAGCGATCGATTCGCGGGACAGCGAGACCCTCCTCCGCTTCAGTTGCGTCGATCTCGTGTCCGAGAGAGTCGGGCACACCCCCTTGCAGCGGAGCCGAGAGGGGTTCATCGAGTCCCTGAACCCGCTGTGGGAGAGCGGAACGTGCAAGCACGAGTGGCAACTGACGGTCGCCTCGGGTCCCGACGCCGTCGTCGAGTGGACTCGCTCCGACCCCTCAGGCGGGGGCCCGGTCACACGCGGGGTCTCCTTCATGCAGATCCGTGAAGGCATGGGCATGCTGGCGCTCATCCGCACCCACGAGAACCCCCCGGGGGCGGTCCCCGATGTCCGCAGTGTGAAGCCGGACCGACAACGACCGGATTCCTGACACGATGCTCACCGACCCATCCGTCATCGCAGTCTTCTTCGCGGGCCTCGTTTCCTTCTTCTCGCCCTGCGTGCTCCCGCTCGTGCCCGCCTATCTCTCCATGGTCACCGGGGTCTCGGTGACCGACATCCAGGAGGGCACGAAGGGGACGCGCCTAAGGGTGATGCGCGGGACGCTGCTGTTCCTCGCCGGGTTCACTCTCGTCTTCATGCTCCTTGGCGTCGGCGCGAGCGCGATCGGAGCGTTCCTGCGCGAGAACCGCAACCTCATGAACTGGATCTCGGGCCTGGTGATCATCGCGTTCGGCATCCTCCTCATCGGCTTCATCCGGCCAGGCTTCATCGAACAGGAGCGCCGCTTCCGGATCGACAAGGCACTCGGAGGGTGGGGGGCACCTGTGATGGGGGCGGCCTTCGCATTCGGGTGGACACCCTGCGTGGGCCCCATCCTCGGGGCGGTCCTCACATACGCGGCGACGGAGGGAACCGTCGCCAAGGGCGCCTGGCTCCTCTTCGTGTACAGCCTCGGTCTCGGTATCCCGTTCCTCGTGACCGGACTCCTCATGAGCGAGATGTCGGGCGTCTTCGGCTGGGTGAAGCGCCACTTCCGCGCGATCAACGTGACAGCCGGCACGATCCTCGTGATCTTCGGCCTCCTCATGATCACCAACAACGTCACGCGCATCTCGAACTGGCTGCTCGACCGGATGGAACAGATCGGGATCGACACCGTCCTCTGAACCTACGAACAGCCACGCCAGCGCCCCAGACAGCCCCGCCCGTCCCCGAACATCTACGTGGGCGGACCCAGACAGCCATACCGTGACTCAATCCGCCCACGTGCGAAGGGGGGAAGGCGCTAGCGGCCGGTCCAGCGTGGCTCGCGCTTCTCGAGGAACGCCGCGACGCCCTCGGCGGTGTCCTCGGAGAGCGTGTTCACGGTGAGCATCGCATGGAGGTAGCTCAACGCGTCCTCCCGACTCATGTCGAGCGTGGCGTAGAAGGCGTCGCGGCCGAGACGCATGATCGCGGGAGACTTCGCCGCGAGGGTTCCCGCGAGGTCTGCGACCGCGGCGTCGAGACCTTCGGCGGGAACGACACGGTGGATGAAGCCGATCTCCTTGCCCTCCTCGGCGCTGACCCGGCGGCCCGTCATCATCAGCTCGAGCGCGACCTTGGGCGGCATGGCGCGCATGAGGACAGTGGAGATCATGAACGGCCACAGTCCCCGGTCGATCTCGGGAACGCCGAACGTCGACGTGTTCGTCGCGACGACGAAGTCGCACGCGAGAGCGAGCCCGAAACCCCCGGCCAGGCAGTGTCCCCTGACACGTGCGATGACCGGCTTGCCGAGCCGCCAGATGTCCCTGAACAGGTCCGCCAGATGACCTCGCTCGTGATGCATCGCGAGAGGTGGGGGGACGTCCTCGCCGACGAAGGTGCTCCCCAGATCGGCCCCTGCGCAGAACGCCCGGTCGCCTGCGCCCGTCATCACGAGGACTCCCACGGAGTCGTCCGCCTTGGCGAAGGCGAACGCCTGGCGAAGCTCGGACATCACCTCGGGGGACATGGCGTTGTGCCGTTCGGGACGGTTGATCGTGACGGTCGCGACACGGTCCTTCACGTCGTAGAGAAGGGTCTGGAACTCGCCCATGCCCCGACGCTAGCTGCCCGGCAGCGGACAACAGAAGGAAGCGCCACGGCGCCGCCGTCAGTCAGCCCGAGCCGGCCGCGACCTCGGACTCCTGGGTACCGCCGGCCTCCTCGAAGGCGCCGCGCTCGAACTTCTCCTTGCAGTCGTTGCAGGTGAGCGTGTCACCCGCCCCGAGGAGCAGCCCACCGCAGGAAGGGCAAGGTGCCGGGAACGGCCTCTCCCAGACGGAGAAGTCGCAGTCGGGATACCTCGAACACGAATAGAAAATCCGCCGTCTCTTCGTGCGGCGAACGACTAGCTCGCCCTCGCCGCACTTCGGACAACCCACACCCGTGGAGTCTTCGATGCGCTTGATCGTCTTGCACTCGGGATAGCCGGTGCAGCCCAGGAACTTCCCGTAGCGGCCACGCTTCACCGCCATCGGCTTTCCACAGTTCGGGCACGTCTCGTCCGTCGCAGCGAGTTCGGCGGCTTCCTCTTCCGTGGGCCGCGAATAGTTGCACTCCGGGTAGCCGCTGCATGCGATGAACCAGCCGAAACGGCCTCTCTTCTTCATGAGCTGCTTGCCGCACTCGGGGCATGGCTCGTCCAGCGGTTCAGGGGCCCAGTTCCCGTCCCGGGCGCCGATCGGACGCTGGAAGTCGCACTCGTCCGGCGAGTTCGTGCACGCCACGTAGCGTCGCCCACGGAATCCGGTACGGAACTCGAGCGCGGCCCCGCACTGCGGGCAGCCCCCCATGACCTTGTCGATGCGGCGCTCGAGCTCGTCCCAGAACGACCGCACCGCCGGCTTCCACTCGCCCTCTCCCTCCGCGATGTGGTCGAGGTCGTCCTCCATCTTCGCCGTGAATCGGTAGTCGACGTACTCGGGGAAGTGCTCGACGAGGTAGTCGTTCACTTTCATCCCGAGCTCGGTCGGATAGAACCGCTTGTTGTCCAGCTCCACGTACTCGCGATCCAGAATGGTGGAGATCGTGGGGGCATACGTGGACGGCCGGCCGATCCCGAGCTCCTCGAGCTTCTTGACGAGGCTCGCCTCCGTGTAACGCGGGGGGGGCTTGGTGCTGTGAGCCCGCTCGTCCACCTCGCGGGCCTCCAGTCCGTCGTCCTCGACGAGCTCGGGCAGCCTGCCATCGTCGTGGTGGACGTCGTCGCCGCTCTCCTGCCGCTCCTGCTCGCCTGCCTCTTCGTCCTCGGCGTACACGGCCAGGAAGCCGTCGAAGAGGACGACCTGCCCGGTGGCGCGCAGGGTGTACGCGTGGGAGAGGCCGTCTCCGCCGGCCTCGATGTCGGCCGACACCTGAAGGAGCCGCGCATCCGCCATCTGCGAAGCCACGGCCCGCTGCCAGACGAGACGGTAGAGGCGGGTGAGATCCCGGGCTTCGTCGCTGTCACCCAGCGCCGCCTCGACGGCGTCGGGCCGGCGCAGCGCCGAGGTCGGTCGTATCGCCTCGTGCGCCTCCTGCGCGCCCTTGCTGCGCGTCTTGTACTCGCGGGGTCCCTCGTGGAACTCGGGTCCGAAATCAGAGGCCACCAGTCCGGCGATCTCCTCCACCGCCTGCGCCGAGAGGTTCACCGAATCGGTCCGCATGTACGTGATCAGCCCGACCTGCCCCTCGCCGGGAATCTCGAGTCCCTCGTAAAGACGCTGCGCGAGACCCATCGTGCGCCGTGCGCCGAACCCGAGCCGCCGTGACGCCTCCTGCTGCAGTGTCGACGTCGTGAACGGCGCGCTCGGCCGGCGCTTGCGCTCCTGTGTGCGCACGGCCGCCACCCGGTACGTCGCCGCCTCGAGCTCCGCCCGATACGCGTCGGCGACCTCGTGGGACGTGACCGCCCCGGTGTAGGAGACAGTCGCCGTCCCTTCGGCCGAAGAACCGTCGGCGTCGGGTGTGAGCACGAGCCTCGGCCGACTCTCGAACGAGAGTTCCTCTCCGTCGACACGCAACAGTCTGGCGTCGAAGGTCTGGACTGCCCCGTTGTCGGTCTTGGCGAGTCGCACCCAGATCGAGAAGTAGTCCTCCTCCTCGAAGGCCTCAATCTCCCGCTCGCGATCGACGACGAGGCGAACCGTCACGGACTGGACCCTGCCCGCAGACAGGGAACGTCCACCCTCGACGGCATCCCAGAGGACCGGGGACAACCGGTAGCCGACGAACCTGTCGATCACGCGACGCGCCTGTTGCGCGTCCACGAGCTCCATCTCGATCTGGCGGGGACTCTCGAAAGCCGCCCGGACGGCGTCCTTCGTTATCTCGCTGAAGGTGACCCTGCGCACCTGATCGGGGTCCGCCTTCAGGGCCTCCTGCAGGTGCCACGCGATCGCCTCACCCTCGCGGTCGAGGTCGGTCGCGAGCCAGAGGGTCTCGGCCTTCTTGAGATCCTCACGGAGCTCCTTGACGAGCTCTTTCTTGTCCTTGGGGACGAGGTACCTCACCTCGATGTCGCCGTTGATCTTGACGCCGAGTGTCGACTTGGGCAGATCGCGGACATGGCCCATCGAGGCCTTGACCTTGTAGTCGCGGCCCAAATACTTGTTGATCGTCTTCGCCTTCGCAGGTGATTCGACGATTACGAGGTTCTTGGCCATTTCGTTCGTGCTATCGGTCCGGTGGCCGCAGAGGTGAAGTCGGAAGCCATTGGGAGCCGCCGTTTGCGGCGGTAACGGCCCAACATCCTTCGTCGCCGGGATATTCCTGCGACTCGGGCGCGGAACAATACACGCTCTGCGGGGCACCGCCATCCAAATCGTCCCCGACCACCTCCACGAGGGGCTCACCCGGGGACGTCGGGTACTGCACCCGGATCATTCCGTGGCGCATCTTGCGTGTACGTTCTTCTGGTATGCCTTTCCTGCCCGGATCGATGTGAAGCGCATAGCAGCCCTGCTCATCGCCGTCGGACTGATCGTGGCCGCCGTGTTCGTCCGGCGTGCCTTCCTCGAACCCGACACCGTTGCCGCGACCGACGACATCGAGGTCGGCCTCGTCTGCGCAGACGAGATCGCCGCCCTCTGCGAAGAGGCCACCGCGAGCTTCCTCGCAGGAGAACCCGAGGTCGGGGGGCGGGCAGTCGACGTCGACGTCCAGACGATGGACTCCGACCGGGCACACCAGGCGATCGCAGCAGGCGAGATCTCACCTCTCGCATGGATGCCCGCCTCCTCAGCGTGGGTCGAGAGGGTGAACGAGACACGCCGCGCGGAAGGCCAACCCGACATCTACCTGGCATCCGGCGAGTACCAGTACCTCTCCATAGTCGAGTCGCCGACGGTCTTCGTGGGACCACGGGCGAGGGTAGAGGTCCTCGAGGCACAGTGCGGTGGACGTCTCACGTGGCCGTGCATCAGGGACGCCACCGTGAGGGTCGGCGGCTGGGGTTCGCTCGGCGGCGACCCGAACTGGGGTCTCGTCAAGATCGGCTACGCGAACCCCGTCTCTACGAACACCGGGCTCCTGGCTCTCGTTCTGATGACATATGGCTTCTACGAGCGCCCCTACGGACTCACCCCTGCGGACATCGCGAACCCCCCTTATGTCGACTTCGTGAGGGACATAGGCCGGTCCGTCACCCAGTTCGCGGGCAGCACGCAACAGTGGGGGCGTGACATCGTGACGAAGTGCCCCTCGTTCTACGACCTCGCCCTCGCGTACGAGTCGGTCGCAGCGACGTCGGTGCGCAACGCCCTGGGACGCGGATGCGAGCTCCTCATCGAATACCCCGAGATCAACGTGAAGTCAGATTTCCCCTTTGCGATCGCCGTCACGGACAAGACTTCGGCTGTGGAGAAGGACGCGGCGCTGGCCCTGCGGGACCACTTCTATGGAGTCAAGCTCGTCCTGCCGCGATCGGAGATCGCCGACTTCCCCTCGGCCGAGGTGATCTCCGCGTTGACCCAGACCTGGAGACAGAAGGTGGAACCGTCCTGATGGACCGATCACTTCGAAGGACCCTCGTCCTCCTGCTCGCCGGCGCCGCGGTCGCGCTCGGCCTCACGGCATGCAATCCGGACACCGACAAGGTGCAGGACGATTCCCCGGCGACCGCCCCCGAAGGCTCGCTCGAGGTCGTCCTCGCGTCCTCGCCCGAGAAGCTCGTGCTCCTCACCGAGCTTGCGACCCAGTTCAACGAAGAGAGGGTCGAGGTCGCCGGCAAGCCCGTCTACGTCACCGTCCAGAAGACGTCGAGTGGGATCGGAGCCGACCTCCTCATCGCCGACTGGCCGGAGAGCTCGGATGCATCCCAGGGCATGCGACGGCCGACGATCTGGAGCCCTTCGGCATCCCTCTGGGGCCCGGTCGTGAACGAACGCCGTCTCGCCGCGAACAAGCCCGCCATCGTCGGCGACTTCGCACCGTCCATGCTCACTCCGGTCGTGATCGCCATGCCCGAGCCGATGGCCGAGGCGCTCGGCTACCCGCAGACTCCGATCGGGTGGGGCGACATCGTCGCACTCGCACAGGATCCCGCTGGTTGGGGGAAGTACGGACACCCCGAATGGGGAGCGTTCCGCCTCGGCAAGACAAACCCGAACATCTCGACCACGGGGTTCAACACCACGATCGCACAGGCATACGCCGGCGCCGGGAAGCAGAACGACCTCACGGTCCAGGACCTCGCGTCACCCCAGGTGATCGCCTTCCTCGAAGGAGTCGAGTCGAGCGTCGTGCACTACGGCGACACGACCCTGACGTTCCTGGAGAACCTGTACCGCGCGGACGAGCGCGGGGCCGCGCTCTCGTACATCTCGGCTGTTGCCGTCGAGGAGAAGTCGCTGATCGACTACAACCGCGGGGACCCTTCGGGCAGCGCGGCTCCCGGTGACGACACGAAACCACCGCGGACGAAGCTCGTCGCCGTGTATCCCAAGGAGGGCACGCTGTGGAGCGACAACCCGCTCTTCGCCCTCGAAGCAGACTGGGTGACCCCCGAGCAGGCGCAAGGCGCCGAGGAGTTCACGAAATGGGTCGTGGACCGCAAGGCAAGCCAGGAGCGGGTTCTCGATTTCGGGTTCAGACCCGCGAACCCGGAGGTCCCGGTCGGACCCCCGATCGACGCCGAGTCCGGTCTCGACCCGCTGCAGCCCCAGACGGTGCTGTCCGTGCCTGCCGGCCCCACGACGCTCGCCGTGCTCGACACTTGGGACTCCACTCGCAAGGCTGCCCGCGTCCTGATCGTCATGGACGTCTCCGGGTCCATGGGTGAGCGTGCCGCCGCGAACTCGAACGAGACGAAGCTGGATCTCGCAAAGGCGGCAGCCGTCAAAGCGCTCGACCAATTCAACGAGGAGGACGAGGTCGGCCTCTGGATCTTCTCGACCGAGATCGAGGGATCTCGGGACTGGGCCGAGCTCGCGCCGGTCGAGCCGATCGCCACGAACAGGCAGAGGATCGCCGACCTCATCACCGGGCTGTCGCCCAGGGACGGCACCGCCCTTTACGACACCGCTGCCGCTGCCGTCGATGCGATGCGCCCCAAGGCCGACCCGGACCACATCACGGCTGTGGTCCTGCTCACCGACGGGAAGAACGAAGACGTCGACAACAACGACATCTCGGGCCTCCTCGAGACGCTGGAGGGTGGAGGTGAGCTCAGGTCTGTGCGGATCTTCACCGTCGCATACGGCGACGATGCCGACGTCGGGGCGCTCGAGCGGATTGCCGAGGCTTCCGACGGGGCCGCCTACGTGTCGAAGGACCCCACCGACATCCAGAGGGTGCTGACGAACGTCATCTCCAACTTCTGACACCACCCGGCGCGGAGGCCGCGTGAACGAAAGGACGGACGGAACGAGATCAGGGGCCTTCTTCGCCAGACGCGGGCGCAAGCTGGCCTGGGCACTCACATCGCCGTCGACGATCCTTCTCGCGGGAGGGGTGGTGGCGGTCGGGATCCTCGCCGGCCTGCCGGCACTCGCGGTCGGGGCGATCGGAGCCGCCGCATACGCGGCGAAGGTCGCAGGGTCCACCTTCACCGGCAAGGACCTCGCAGAGCTCCTGAACCCGGGAATCGACATGTCCGGCCTCCGGCCACCCTACGTCGAGTGGGTCGAGCGGGGAATCGCGTCCCGGGACGCGTTCCGGCGTTCCCTCAAGGAGCTCCCGACGGGCCCGCTGAACGAGAGGCTGGCGGCCACCGCTTCGGAGATGGACGAGGTGCTCGACGGCCTCGCGCGGGTTGCGCGGCGCGCCCAGGGAATCGACGACTACCTGCGCCGGCCCGGTGTGGGGGAGCTCTCGGCGAGCCTCGCCCGAGCCGAGGAGCGTCTTGCCGCAACGAAGGATCCGGAGCTCCTACCAGAACGGTCGCGCACGGTGGAGTCGCTCCGCGAGCAGTCGAGGGTGGTGACACGGCTCGCCGCGGTCCACGAGCGTGCGATGTCACGAATGGAATCGACCATCACGTCCCTCGACCAGCTCGGTGCGCAATTGGTCGAGGTCCAGCTCGCAGCGGAGGACGCCGGGGCAACCGAGACCGCACCGTCCGTCGACGACCTCATCGCACAGCTCCACACCGTGAGCGAGGCGGTCGCCGAGCTCGACCCGCACCGCTCGGAAGTCTCCCCCGAGGAGATCGCGGTCGAGGCAACCCTCCCCTACGACATTCCCTCCACCGGACGCCGGGACGAAGCGGAAGGCCTGCACGCGTGAAGGGCCGGATCGCCACCCCACTCGTCCTCTTCCTCCTGCTTCTCTCGGTCGGCGGCCTCACCTCGTGCGACACGACATCCACTCCCTCGTTCGACGGAGAGATCGAACTCGCCGTCGCCTTGCCCCTCTCGGGTGAGTACGCGGCGTTCGGCCAGACGATCGCCGACGGCGTGATCCTCGCGGCTGACGAGCGCAACGAGGGCGGCGGTCTCCTCGGCAAGCGGGTCGTCGTCGAGGTCTATGACGACCGAGCGGACGGCGACACCGCGGCGAGCCTCGCCGAGGACATCGTCGCCTCCGGAGCGAAGGCCGTGATCGGCCACTACAACTCCGGGGTGTCGATCGCGGCTGCACCTGTCTACTCCGGGCGAGTCCTGCAGATAACTCCCACGTCGACGCGACCAGAACTCACGCAGATGGGCATCGAGACTGTCTTCCGCGTCACACCCACGGACGAGTTCCAGGGACCCACCATCGCGGGGCGCATCGAGGCGGACGGGAGGAAGAGGCCTGCTCTCCTCTACGACGCCGACAGCGTCTACGCCGCCGGGCTGATCCGGTACACGTCCGACGCCCTGCAGTCCGCCGGCATCGAGCCGGTGGCCGTGGAACCCTTCACAGCCGCGACGCGGGACTGGGCAGCCCAGCTCACGAAGGCACGGGACGCCCGCGCCGACGCGCTCGTGGTCGTGACGTCGGCATCCAGAGCCGCCCAGCTCGTCCGCCAGGCAAGGGAGCTCGGGCTGGACGTCCCCGTCTACGGCGGGGACAGCCTCGCCAAGGAGGAGTTCATCTTCAAGGCCGGAAAGGCGGCGGAGGGGTCGACGATCACGGCACTCCTCCCCGACCTCGTGTCCGGGAACCGAAAGGACGCAGACTTCGTCGATGCCTACAGGGAGCGGTTCGGTCGCAATCCGGGAAGGGACGCCCCGTCGGGGGTCGCAGCCGCCGAAGTGTGGTTCGCCGGGGTGGAGGCCGCGCGCACGACCGACCCCCTGGCCGTTTCCGAATCCCTCAAGGACCCCGGCTTCGAGCTCGACTCCCCCGTCGGGAGGATCGCCTTCGAGGAGTCGGGCGACCTGCGGGATCAGAGGCTCTGGGTGAACATCGTGAGCGACAGACGATTCGTGGAGGTCGGGTGACGACTTGGACGAACACGCCATGGGCCGGGAGCTGAGTCACAACGACCTGGGCGTGACGCCACAGAAGGCGCGCGACGTGTACGAGCGTCTCGCACGCCTGGGTGTGGCCGAAGACGACCTCGACGAGAAGTTCGTGACCGGGTCCGGTCCGGGGGGCCAGAAGGTGAACCGGACAGCCAACGTGGTGCAGCTCCTCCATGTTGCGTCTGGCCGGAGGGTCACCTCATCGCAAGGCAGGTCGCGTGCGCTGAACCGTTTCCTCGCCCGGAGGCGGCTCGCCGAGCTCCTCGAGCAGGAGCGAATGGGGCCGGACAGCCCCGACGCGAAGCGTCAGGCCAAGGCGCGCAAGCAGAAGGACCGGCGGAGGCGTCGTGCGACCACGACCGAGGAGCAGGAAGCGCCGCCGGCGGAAGCGCCGCCGGCGGAAGAGCCGCCGCTGCGGGCCGGTCCCGAACCCGACATGTGGCGGATGGTCGAGAACCGCATCCTCGGTGAGCCGCGCCTGAATCGCATGGAGCTCAGCGAGATCACGGGTGTCGACCCCGACGACGCCCGTGATCTCTGGAAGGCTCTCGGCTTCGCGCCCGTGGACGACGAGGACCGCATGTTCACGGACGCCGACCTCGAAGCGCTTCAACGGCTGCGCGACTTTCGCAACCTCGGGATCGCGAGACCCGAGATCACGATCCAGCTCGCGCGCGTTCTCGGGCAGGCGGCATACCGGGTCGCCGAGGCACAGGCCCACGCCGTCGACAATCCGATCCCCGATCTGCTCGCGGGGGTTGCCCCCGAGATGGCCAAGGACACGGTCGACTTCGTCGCCGACTACGTCGTGCCCGGATTCATCGACTTCGTGACCTACGCATGGAAACGTCACCTCGTCGCAGCCGTTCGTCGCGAAGTCCTCTCCGGAGTCGGTACCGAAAGGCTCGTCGGATTCGCCGACCTCGTCGGGTTCACCTCTCTGACTCTCGAGATGGAAGACGAGTCGCTGGCCTCCCTGATCGGGCGCTTCGAGGATGCAGCCTACGACTGCATCACCGAGAGGGGCGGCAGGCCGGTCAAGATCATCGGGGACGAGATCATGTTCGTCGCGGACGACGTCCGGGCGGGCGCCGACATCGCCCTCGACCTCGTGGAGTTGTTCGCGGCGCGCCCCGACCTGCCAGACCTGCGCATCGGCCTGGCAGCGGGGCCCACGGTCCAGATCGAAGGCGATCTGTACGGACAGAACGTCAATCTCGCCAGCAGGCTCGCCGTCGTCGCGAGACCCGGGACCATCCTCGTGTCCGAGAAGGTGGCCGAGACGCTGCAGGACGACGCGCCCTTCCGCGTCCGACAACTCCGTACTCGGCACCTCAAGGGGATGGGGGACGTCCGCCTCTGGACGCTTCGGCGAGCCCAGGCAAGCCCCCCCGACCGGGCGTGAACCGGGCGTCCTAACATGTGAGCTGCGACCAGCAGCGCTTGGCATCCAGATGGAGTGGCAATGGGCAAGTTCTTCAAGAAGTTGTGGCGCTACATGACAGCGGCTCTGACGGGGAAGTTCGAGGAGCTTGCCGATCCCAAGATCCAGATCGAGCAGGCGATCGACGAGGCCGAGAAGCAGCACCAGATGCTCACCCAACAGGCCGCCAACGTCATCGCCCACCAGAAGGACACAGAGCTCCAGCTCAACCGGGCGATCGAACAGGTCGAGAAGCTCTCGTCGTCCTCCCGTCAGGCTCTCCTCATGGCGGACCAGGCGCGCAAGGCAGGGAACCAGGACGATGCCAACAAGTACGAGCAGGCGGCACAGGCTTTCGCCCAGCGCCTGATCGTTGCGGAACAGGAAGTCGAGTCGCTCAAAGCCATCCACCTGCAGGCGACGGATGCTGCCGGACAGGCGAAGAAGGCGGTACAGAGCAACCGGATGGCGCTCGAGAAGAAGTACACCGAGAAGACCAAGCTCCTCAGTCAGCTCGACCAGGCGAAGATGCAGGAGCGCATGAGCCAGGCGATGGCGTCGATGTCGGCAACGGTCGGCGACGAAGTCCCCACGCTCGACGAGGTCCGCCGCAAGATCGAGCAGCGCTACGCCAGAGCACTGGGTGCAGCCGAGCTTCACGCCGACTCCGTCGAGGGCAAGATGCTCGAGGTCGAACAGGCGTCCATAGACCTCGAGGCGACCGCGCGCCTGGACGAGATCCGCTCACAGCTCGGGATCGAGACCGTGTTGCCCCAGGCCTCCATCCCCGCTCCCGCCGCGGAGACCGAGCCTGCGGTGCCGACCCCGGCAGAGGCCGAACCGCAGACGCAGCCCCAGGCCGAGGCCGAGAGCTCGGGCTCCTGACGCAGCCGGCCGTGGCACACGAGGTCCGCATCCTGCTCGTACGCCACGGGCTCACCGACAAGACGGGTCCCGTTCTCGCGGGCCGGACCCCCGGCGTCCACCTCAACGACGCCGGACGTGCCCAGGCGGAGAGGCTTGCCGAAAGACTCGAAGGCGTGCCCCTCGGCAGGATCGTCTCGTCACCGCTCGAACGCTGTCGGGAAACGGCTGCGCCGGTTGCGCGGTCGCACGGTCTGCGGACGCGAACCGACCGTCGACTGCTCGAGGTCGAGTACGGGCAATGGACAGGCCGGTCTCTCCCCGAGCTCGCGAAGACGAAGCTGTGGTCGGTGGTGCAGCACAGACCGTCACTCGCCGAATTCCCCGAAGGGGAGTCGCTCCTCGAATCAGGGACCCGTATCGTGTCCCTGATCGAATCCATGCGCCGAACCACCGAAGGCAACGTCCTCTGCGTCTCCCACGCGGACATGATCAAACTCGCGGTTGCGCACTACGCAGGCATGCACATGGACCAGTACCAGAGGATCGTGATCGCTCCTGCATCGGTGTCGTCCCTGCGCTTCGGAACCTTCGGCTGCCAGGTCGAACGCTTGAACGACTGTGGGACACTGGATGACCTGATTCCCCCGGGGCGATCCCACAAGCGAAGGCAGAACCGCTCCAACGCCGCGCGGGAGTGGGGTCACGCATGAACCACGAGCTCACGACGGAGCACATCGTCGTCGGAACGGTGGGGCCCCCCGGCGCCCGCGCCTTCTACGTCCAAGCGGTGGAGGGCACGAGGACTGTGACACTGAAGGTCGAGAAGCAACAGGTGGCCGCGCTGGCCGATCAACTCGTCGAGATACTCGACCGGCTCGCGAAAACCGTGGGCGCCGACCCCGTCGAGCCCCCACCACCCTTCGATCTGACCGGGCCGCTCGAGCCGCTCTTCGCGGCGGGCACGATCGGCGTCGGATTCGACGAGGAGCGCGATCTCGTCCTCCTCGAGTTCGAAGAGCTCGACCTCGAGGAAGGCGATGCCGAATCGGAGTTGCGGACGGTGCGAATCTGGACGAGTCGCACGAGAATGCGCTCCTTCGCCCTTCACGCCGCCGAGGTCGTGTCGGCCGGGAGGCCCACCTGTGAGCTCTGCGGCAACCCGAAGGACGACCCCCACGTCTGTCCTCGCTCGAACGGGCACCGGACGGACCGCGAGGACCCGAACGGATAGCCTGGGCCGATGGGTGAAGAGTAGCCCCGACCTCCCACACCTCCGACTCCGGCGTCCTCCCATGCACCGGCAGGGCCACAGCCCACCTACACCTACTCGTATCCGACGTACCCGTATCCGGCCCCGCCCGGGTACGCCACACCGCCAGGCCATCCCCACCCGGACAAGAAGGGCAACAAGGGACTCTGGATCGCGCTGTCGATCATGGGGGTTCTCCTCCTCGGCTTGATCGTCACTACCGCAATCCTCTTCGCACGATCGGGGAGTGGATGGTTCTCGCTGCCCCCCGACGGTGAGAACTGCGCCATGCAACGAACGGAGATCGGCGACACCGGGCTCGCCTTCGATCCGCCCGAGGACTAGGCCTGCTCCTGCTACGAGCCGGACGCCTGGTACGAGCTCTCCTCCCCCGACGGAGCGGACTGGATAGACGTCTACGTCGAGCCCGGCGATCCTGGCGACGTCCCGCCCGGTGGGAACTGGGAGAAGCTGAAGGCGTACTACGACGAGGACGAAGACGGGGCCAGTACGAGGTAGAGAAGTCCGAGGAGATCGAGCATCCCGAGGGGCCTGCCCTGTGGCTGGAGTACCGGGTTCGTGACATGGGGATGCGCGATCTCTGCGAGGTCCATGTGCTCGCGCCGGATCCTGAGACGCTGATCACGGTCGAACAGTGCTCGAAGTCGGACCGCGACGACGAGACGGGGCGCGGGGTCTTCCGGAGCATCGGCTGAGAGCCCACGAGGCCTACGAACGGATGTCGACCTCGACATCCTCTCCGGCGAGGTCGCCGGAGGACTTGGCGACCGCCTCGATCAGGCCCGCAACACTGCGTTCGAGACGGGGAAGGACCTGCTCCAGAACCGGTGGGTAGACGACGCCGTCGAGGCCGGGGAAGCTCCAGTCGATGTAGAGAGTGCGCGGCACCACAGGACACGTCTCGGGATTCGCGAGCGTCACGACGACGTCGGCCGCGGTCACGTCCGCCGAGGTGACGAGAGCAGGCACGTGCGCCGGAAGGCCGAGACTGGCAAGGTGGTCCTCGACCGTGGGCCAGGTCGCCTCTGCGGGAGCAGTCCCCGCGGATTCTGCACGCAACGA
>QWHP01000571.1 GCA_021404985.1 Actinobacteria bacterium ATB1 | reverse complement strand
ACCCTTCGCACGTACGAGGCGCGTTTCGTCCCGGTCGCCGACGACCATGCCCTGACCATCGTCCGGGACATCACAACGCAGGTCGAGGCACAGCGTGACCTAATCCAGGCCAAGGTCGCCGCGGAGGAAGCAAGCCTCGCCAAGTCCGAGTTCCTTGCCTCTGTCAGCCACGAGATCCGCACACCCATGAACGGTGTCCTCGGCATGGCCGACATCCTGCTGATGGACGAGGACTTGGGTTCGGAGCAGCGGGAGTACGTGGAGACGATCCGGGAGTCAGGTGCCGCCCTCCTCGCCCTGCTCGGCGACGTCCTCGACTTCTCCAAGATCGATGCCGGCATGCTGCATCTCGAGCTCGACGCCGTGGACCTCGGCGAACTCACCCGGAGCGTCGTCCAGCTCAACAGGGCCGGAGCCGAGACGAAAGGCCTCGAATTGAGCCTCGAGGTCGACGCAGAGTTCCCGAGTGCGGTCGTCGGGGACTCGGCGCGACTGCGCCAGATCATCACAAACCTGACTTCCAACGCAGTGAAGTTCACACGCGAGGGGTCGGTGAAGGTCTCCCTCGCTAACCTCGACGGTCGTCCGTACACGGTTCGGATCACCGTATCCGACACCGGGATCGGCATACCCCACTCCGAGCAGGAGAGAATCTTCGACCGATTCGTGCAGGCGGACACGTCGAGGACACGCCAGTTCGGCGGGACCGGCCTGGGTCTCGCGATCACGCGTCAGCTCGTCCACATGATGGGTGGCACGATAAGCGTGTCGAGCCACGAGGGTGTCGGTTCGACCTTCTGGGTCGACCTGCCGCTGACTGTGAGCCACGACGTGCTGGTCCCGGTCCGGGAAAACACACGCGTTCCGATCTCTGCGTCAGGAGGCCAAACAGCCCTCGTCGTCGAGGACAACCCGGTGAACCTCAAGGTGATCAGAGCGATGCTCACACGTCTCGGCTGGCAGGTGGAGACCGCTGCCGACGGTGTCGACGCCATCGACGCCGCTGTCAGACACCGCGTCGACGTCATCCTGATGGACATCCACATGCCCCGTCTCGACGGAGTGGCTGCATGCCGGCGGATCCGGGAGACCCCCGGTCCCAACATGGCTACCCCGATCGTCGCCCTCACCGCGGACGCACGACGACACGTCACGGAGGAGTGCCTCGAGGCGGGCATGGACGACGTGCTCTGCAAGCCGGTCGAACGTGCCTCCCTCGAAGAGGTTCTCGAGCGCGTCAAGACCGCCGAAGGCGCGACCAGCACGGCACACGGATCCTGAGCCTCCGGACTCCGTTACCCCCCGGGCTCCCGGCCGTCTACTTGACACGCACGTCAAGAAAAGCGGTTGAATGGTCCGCGAGCCGGGCACCGGGACCGGCCGGTCACTCAGCAATCCAGTGAGGTTCTCCCATGGGCAACAAGGTGTACGTAGTCGGCGTCGGGATGACGAAGTTCGAGAAGCCATTCTCACGCGACTGGGACTACCCGGACATGGCTGAGGAAGCCGGCACCAAGGCCTTGACCGACGCCGGGATCGTATACGAGGACATCGAGCAGGTGGCGGTCGGCTACTGCTACGGCGACTCGACAGCGGGCCA
>QWHP01000570.1 GCA_021404985.1 Actinobacteria bacterium ATB1 | reverse complement strand
CGTGGGTGGCAAGGACGTAGACCTCCGTCGCCCCTCGGTCCTTGAGGAGGTCGACACCGCCACAGATCGTCCCCGCCGTGTCGATCATGTCGTCGACGAGCACCGTGCGCCGCCCGGTGACGTCGCCGACGACGGCCAACGTCTCGGATACGTTGTGCGACTCGGCGCTGCGACGCTTGTAGAGGATCGCGACGTCGGACTGGAGCATCGAGGCGAACTTCTCTGTCACCTTGACGCGGCCCGCGTCCGGTGACACGATCACGACATCGCCGACGATCTCGCGGCGCACCCACTCGGCGAGGAGGGGCAGGGCCGTGAGATGGTCGAACGGCTGGTCGAAGAAGCCCTGGATCTGCCCGGTGTGGAGGTCGACCGACATCACCCGGTCGACACCTGCGGCCGAGAGCATGTCGGCGATGAGCCGGGCCGCGATCGGCTCCCTCGACAGCGCCTTGCGGTCCTGCCTGCTGTATCCGTAATACGGGACTACTGCCGTGATCCGCTTGGCCGACGCCCGCTTCAGGGCGTCGATCATGAGCAACTGCTCCATGATCATCTCGTTCACCGGGTCCGAGTGCGTCTGGACGATGAACACGTCAGCGCCCCTCACGCTCTCCTCGAACCGGCAATAGAGCTCGCCGTTCGCGAACGTCGAGAGCGTCACGTGACCCAGGGGTTGCTTCAGGTGCGCGGCGAGATCCTGTGCGAGCTCGAGGTTCGACCTCCCCGAGAAGAGAAGCAGGGTTCGCTTTGTCTGGATCTCCACCTGATGCTCCGGATGCCTCGGCCGTTCTTGTCTCAACGTACCCGATGTGCGGCGCTCACGCCTCCTTGCCGGCGGACTCTGCACGGTTGCGGTCGTACCAGCCTTCCTCGTTCCGGGCCGGGACGCCCTTTGCGATCGCGCCCGGCGGGACGTCCCGGGTCACGACGGCTCCGGCACCTGTGTATGCGCGGTCCCCCACCGACACCGGCGCCACGAGCAGGGTCCCGGAGCCGGTCCGAACTTGATCGCCGACGACCGTCTTGTGCTTCTCGAGCCCGTCGTAGTTGCAGGTGATCGTGTTCGCACCGAGATTCGAGTCCTCGCCGATCTCGCAGTCGCCGATGTAGGAGAGGTGGGGGACCTTGGAATCTCTGCCGACAATCGAGTTCTTGAGCTCGACGAAGGTGCCGGCCTTCGCCTCGGGGCCGATCTCGTTCCCCGGGCGCAGCGACGCGTACGGGCCGATCTCACAACCCTCGAGCACCCGGCTCTCCCGCACTACGCAGTGCGTCAGCGTGCAGTTCCTCCCGACGGTCGTGTCGACGAGGCGCACGCTCGGCCCGAGAGTTGTGCCGGACGCGACGTGGGTCACTCCCTCGAGGTGCGTGCCCGGGAGGATCGTCACGTCCGGCTCCAGAGTGACGTCGGCGTCGACGTAGGTGCTGTCCGGGTCCTTCATCGTGACACCTGCCCGCATCCACGACTCGTTGATCACGCGCCTCATCCTCTGCTCGGCGGTCGCGAGCTGGACACGGTCGTTCACGCCGAGAACCTCGAACTCCTCGACGCGAACGCTGTCGACGTCCGGGAGGAGCGCCTCCACGGCGTCGGGCAGGTAG
>QWHP01000097.1 GCA_021404985.1 Actinobacteria bacterium ATB1 | reverse complement strand
CTCCTGGCTCAACCAGATCGAGCTGTTCTTCTCGATCCTCGAACGAAGGCTGCTACGTAACGGCGAGTTCACCTCCGTCGATGAGCTCGGCGACCGCCTCATCGCGTTCATCAACGACTACAACCGCCGCGCCAAATGGTTCCGCTGGACCTACGACGGCCACCCACTCAAGGTCGCGTAAGTCACAATGATTAACGCGCGAGGCCACTAGCCTGTAGGGGTGCAAACCCTCGAGGTCTTCGCCGAGATCGGTTGTCCCTTCGCCTACGTCGGACTGCGACGTTTCGCCTCGCGACGCACCGAGGCCGGACTGCACGAGCCTGTCCTCCGAGTGCGAGCCTGGCCCCTCGAGTTCGTGAACGGGGAGCCTCTCGACGCCGAGTTCGTAGCCGAGGAGATCGAGCAGCTGAGGTCCCAGATCGCGCCCGATCTCTTCCGGGGCTTCGACGCCGCGACATTTCCCGGTACATCGCTCCCTGCGATGGCGCTTGCCGCCGCGGCGAACAGCAAGGACCCATTGGTCGGAGAGGCCGTGAGCTTCGAGATCCGGGACCGCCTTTTCGAGCAGGGACAGGACGTGACCGATCCCGCGGTGCTGGCCGCGATCGCGACCGAGTACGGAGTCGAGTTCGACCCCACGGACACCGGCGGCGTCGTGGCGGACTACGAGGAGGGAGTGTCGCGTGGTGTCGAGGGCTCCCCGCACTACTTCACAGGGGGGAACTCGTTCTTCTGCCCGGCCCTCGTCCTCGAGCGCATCGACGGCAAGCTTGCGATCCGGACCGACACGGCCGGTTTCGACATGTTCATCGAGAACTGTCTGCACCCATGACCGTGGACGAGCGACTGGCCCGGGCCGAACGGGGCACGCGGATAGGCCCGAGGCCCCTGGAGCTGAGCGCAGACTGGAATGCGAAGCTCGTCGCGGGCTCTGGTTCCTCCCTGGCCCAGGGCGGCGATGCGGATCCGCTCCTCGCGGGCCAGCTCGCGCTCGCCGTGTACGCCGCATGCGTACCCGGCCCGATGATCCACGTCATGCAGCGCACGCGTCACCATGCCTCGGTTCCTGTCGGCGTCACCGTCGAGTGTGACGGAGTCGTTGCGGATCGTTACGCCAAGCGAGGACGCCCCTACGTCGAGATCGACTTCGCTGTCTCCAACGACGGGAACACGACGTGGGACGGGACGATCCTCTGTACGAATCCGAACACGTCCTGTGACGGTCTCGACGAGCGGGCAGGATCCTCGGCACCTCAGGCCGGACGACCGAGCTCCGAGCTGGCATCGCTCGACCATGCCTTCGACCTCGACGCCATGACGCTCTATTCAGGCCCGGGAAACATCCATTCCGATCTGGACGTCGCCCGGTCGGTTGGCCTCGATCAGCCCGTCGTCCAGGGGATGCAGGTCGCCTCGCTCTGCGCCAGGCTCCTCGGAGAACGTTGGGATGCGGAGTGGTCGTCCCGCGGCGAGTGGGAGGTCCGTTTCGTCGGGATGGCCTGGGCCGACGAGAGCCTCCACGCCTCCCTGCATCGCTCGTCGCAGGGCGGGAACGAGGATCCTCTCGACCTTCGTGTCGTCAAGGCCGATGGGACCATCTGTCTCGTCGGGAGAGCCTCCCTCACCTGACGCCTGCGACCATCTCGCGGACTCGCTGCTTCGCTACCGCGAGGTCCGGAAGCGTGCGCTCGATGGCACCATCCGGTGACGTGAAGACGAATCGACATTCCAGGACGTCGACGCCCGTGGAGACCTCGAGTGCCACGGCGTACGCTGCCGCCTGGAGGGCGTACTGCGATACCTTCGCCTCGACGTCGGCTTCCGTCGCCACCGTGTCCGTCTTGTAGTCGACGACCACGAGGCCGTCGGGTGTCTCGACGAGCAGGTCGACGTACCCCTCGATCACGCGATCGCCGATCGGCGCGGTGACGTACGCCTCCTTGTGATGAGTGTGACCCACCGCCAGCCGAACGGTGTCAGTGTCCAGGGCAGATCGGACCATGTCCACGATCGTCCCCGCGAGCTCCGGGACCGCCTCGAGGTCGGCTTGGCGGGACGCCTCTTGGTCGATGTCGACAGGTGCACTCAGATCGAGGGTTTGGAGCGTCGCGTGGACTGCACGTCCGATCGCCGTCCCCGCCCGGCCACGCCGGAAGGACGCGATCCGGTCCTCGCCGTTGTCGCCTTCGAGGTCGAGATCGGCGTCCGCCACGGCTTCACCGCCGGCCTGCGACGTCTCCGCCGCCAGCGACGTGGCCGAGGAGAAACGCGAGGACCTCTGGGGGCCGACGAGAGCCTCGCGCTCCTCGATCCAGGACTCCCGTTCGAGATAGGTGCTCGAGGCCGAGCGCGCGTCCGAGAAGGATCGGGCAGTGACGGCGGAAGTCCCACCACCGGCCGGGGCGCGGGGGGCCGTGTCCCCGATATCAAAGCGCGTGAAGAGGCGCGCTCCGTCCTGGGCGTGCTTCCAGACGGTGCTCGCGTAACACTCCACACCCTCCTTGTGGTGGCAGGACACGACGAGATGGTCACGAGCCCGAGTGCAGGCAACGTAGAGGAGGCGCAGTTTCTCGTAGTAGTCCATCTCGTTCTCGATGTCTGCGGACGGGTCGTAGTTCGTCGTGGCCACGCCCTTGCCTATCCGGACCTCCGGACGACCGTTCTCCGCCCACAGGACACCTACGCCGCTTCGTCCTCTGCCCGCCTGCGTCGTCATCCCGGACAGGATCGTGATCGGGAACTCCAGTCCCTTGGCCCCGTGGACCGTGAGGATCCTGACGGCGTCATCGTCGGTCTCCGGGAGGAGAGGCACGTGGACGCGGGCTCCTTCCGAGCGTTGCAGGGCCGACCATCTGATGAAGTTGCGCAGGCTTCCGCCGCCGGCCTCTTCGAAGGCCTGCGCCTGGTCCACGAGGAATCGCAGCCGCCGCCAGACCTCCCGGGGTCGGTCAGTGCCGAATGCCAGGAGATGCGCACCCCTCTCTCGCAGGAGTCGGTCCAGGAGGTCCGACGGGGATGTCCACCAGCGTTCCTCCCAGAGGGACCGGAGGTGCGACATCGCGGACGCGACGGGGTGCTCGGCCCCTATCACCCCGGGGGGATCTCGCCGGAGGTCCCAGCGGCCCCCTGCCTGTCGCCACGTGAGCAGATCGACGTCCGAACAGGCATACAGAGGAGAGCGCAGCGCCGCCACCAGCGCCAGCCTGTCGGTGGGGTCGTCGATCGCGCTCAACACGGCGAGCGCGTCCCGAACTTCCTGTGTGTCGTAGACGAGTGTGCCGGTGTCGAGACGGTATGGCACCTCGACCCGATCGAGGTGCTCGCGGAGGAATGGAAGCGACGTGCGCGTGGGAATGAGGATCGTCACGTCAGCCAACCGCGCGGCACGCCACGTGTCGCCTTCCCACACCGGCCACGCATCCGGGTCCGTGCGGATCGAGGCCACGACTGCCGCGACGTCGGCGGCCTCGAGCTCTCGCAATTCGTCCGCGCTGCATCCCGAATGCGGGCCGCCGAGGAGGGTCGGCCTGTGGTCACCGTCGGAAGAAGCCGTCCGGTTTGGGGCGAGAGGCCGGTATGCAGGCTGCTTCGCAGCGATCTCCTCACCCATGATCTCCCCGAAGAGCCCGTTCACCCACGACAGGATGGGCTCGACCGTGCGAAAGTTGGCGTCGAGACAGAGAGCCGGACCGAATGTGTCCCTTGCGGAAAGGAACAGCGCGATGTCGGCGCGACGGAACCTGTAGATCGACTGTTTGGGATCGCCGACGAAGAACAGGCTTCCCGGCTCGGGCTCGACGTCCCTCCAGTCGTCGGCCGGCTCGCCGCCGTTGGCTGCGGTGATGAGCGTGGCAAGCTCGATCTGGATCGGATCGCTGTCCTGGAACTCGTCGAGAAGGACGTGGCGATACCGATCGTGCAAGGCTCGCCTCACCGATTCATCCGACCTGAGGACCCGCCGCGCGAGGACGAGGAGGTCGTGGAACTCGAGCCGGCCCTCTGCGCGGCGCTCCTCTGCAGCATCGACGATCTCGTGTGCGACGAGTAGGAGGATGTTGCCCAGGACAGGCTCCTGGGCGCCGGCGACAACCTCTTCCTGCGCCGCGCCTACCGCCTTGACGAGTGCTTTCACCTTCTTGACGTCACAGCGCCAGTTAGCGGCGGAGCCACCCTGGCCGGGTCCCCAGCCGCTGGCACGGACGAGCGCGTACAGCTTCCGGTACGGATCACCCAGGGATGCGATGGCCTGCATCGCAGGCAGGAGCTTCCCTGTCAGCCTCTGGTAGAGGAGGTCGCCGGGCTCGTCGCATTCCGACAGAACACCGGCAAGCTCGCCCACGGCGATGTCGAACGCCGAGAAGTCGATCTCGCCCAGCGGGCTGGGACTCTCCTCGAGCAGGGGCTCGAGCCGATCCCAACTCTGGTTCAACTCCTCGGCAACATCTTTGAAGGTTGCCTGTCCCGTGTATGTCTGCTCGAGCGGGACCTTCAGAAGAGACGCGCGGATCAGGAGCTCGGCATTGGCGATGTCGGAGTGCAGATCGTCGACGAATCGCTCCCAGCGCTCCTCGCGGGCAAGTTGGGACGCGACCTCGTCGAGGACACTCACCCTCGGCGGCAGGCCCGCCGCGACCGAGTGGCTGTCGAGGATTCGCTTTGCGAACGCGTGCAGGGTCGAGATCGCCGCCACGTCGGCGTCCGCTATCGCCCTGCGACACCGTGCCCGGACGGACTCGTCGGTCGACGTCGACTCGAGCTGCTCGAAACGCACACGAATGCGGTCGGCGAGCTCGGCGGCTGCGGCCTCGGTGAAGGTGATGGCCGCTATGTCGCTCAGTGGGATGCCGTCTTCGATCACCAGTCCGACCACACGATTGACGAGTTGTGTGGTCTTGCCTGTGCCGGCCCCGGCCTCGACAAAGAGCGTCCTGTCGCCATCTTTCGCGATGACGTCGCGGACGGCTTGGTCTGCGGGTACGGGGCTCATTCGTCGACCTCGTCGGGAACGAGCACCTTGCGCTGGGCAAGTCCCGGTGCGGAGGATTTGGCCTCGGCTTGTTCACCTCTGTCGCGGGGGCAGACCGAGTCGAACTCACAGTGGCGGCAGTTGTCGTGGGTCTTCCACCAGATCTGCCAGTCTCCCGGGTTCGCCGGGAAGGCACCGGACTCGATCCCCTCGACGATCGCCCTCACAACTGCGACGAAACGGTCCCGCCTCTCTTCGTTCCATTCGTACCCGTGGCGGACGAAGTTCACCTCGTCGTTCACCATCCAGTAGTACGCAGAGGAGTCGCCGGCACCCAGAAGACTGCGGACTGCCTCCGAGTAGAGACCGAGCTGCAGCGTCGTACCACCCTTGACGGGGTCCGACTCGTCGATCCTCTCGTATTCCGTCCCCTTGCCTGTCTTGTAGTCGAAGACGACATGTCCGCCAGAGCCGGTCCGGTCGACCCTGTCGGCCCGGCCGCGAAAGAGGATCTCACGTCCGTCACCGAGAGTCACTGCCACTGGATCGACCCCGTCCAGACCGAAAGGCAACTCGACTCGGACAGGGGTTGCCCCAGCCTCCGACCTCCATTGGTCGTCGACGCCCAGGAACGTGTCGACGAGCAACATGAGTCGTCTCTTCGACACCTGCCAGTTCACACTGCGCCCGGTTCGGCCGCTTCGCTCGTACCGGTCCAGCACCTCCTCGGCAATGTCGCGCAGACGCTCCCGATGCCCGTCGGACCAAGGCTGGTCGGGGGCCGGCGGCCCGCCGTCGATCACCTCCGTGAAGAAGCGTTCGAGGATCTCGTGCACACCCGAACCGCGGTCGAGGGGACTGAGCTCTACGATTCGCGCCGGATCGTCACGTTCCGAGAGATGCAGAACGTCGGCCAAGAAGTACCTGAAGCCGCATGCCGCCCAACGCTCGAGCCGGGTTGCCGATTGGAGATCGCCACGTGCAGGGCTCGGCACTTCCTGTCCCTCGAGGTTCCCGTCCCACTCGGTGAAGGACGAGGAGCGGCGTGCGTGCATGCATTCGATCCCTCGTGCGAGAGGAGCCAAAGATGGATGCTCGGCCCAGTCGCCCCCTGCGGCGAGGTGCGCGGACACGTCGGCGAGATCGCGGTCGAGGATGTCGCCCGGAGTCGCGTCCGAGAGGAGGCCGGAGGCGTGGCTCGGAACGACGTCGACGACAGGCGCGTCGAGCGCCGGGAAGGCCGTGCTGTAGATGCGCTTGCCTGCGAGCGACGAGGCGGTGTCGAGGAGCCATCGGGAAGGCAGACGGTGGCGGCTGCTGCGAAGGTCGCCCCTGGCAAAGGTCAATGTACGCCGTCCGGCGGGTGCCGCCGCTAGCGCTGCGAGGAGATGTCTGTGCTGCTCGTGCAGGCTCTCGGCGTGCACCCTCAGCTCCCCATCAGCCAAGGCGCGGGAGTGGTCGGGGAGCAATGCGTCGTCACGGCGTGGTGACGGACAGTCCCCCTCGGCCATACCCAGGACGAAGACAGCATCGAGGTCCTGCCCGAGTGCGGAGATGACCGGACCGTAGACGACACCCTCCCCGAAGCGGCCTTCGCGGCCGCGAGTGCCTTCCAGCTCGGCGGCGAGCGCCCGCCTGAAGACCTCGTCGGCAGGGTCCGGGTCGATCTCCTCGAGCGTCGCCAGTCGGGAGAGCGCGTCCTCGATCCGGTCGGCGAACTCCTGCTCCGCCTCCGGCCAGGACCGCCGTGCGGCCAGGCCACCGGTGAGTCGGACCAGGAGGTCACGGGCGGCACCGGCCTTGTCCCGCCAGCCTTTCGCCGCCTCGACTGATGCGACTCCCGCGGCGAGGTCGTCGATAAAGCGACGCAGTTCGCGCGTGTCGTCTAGCGCCCGACCGAGACTTCTGGCCCACACCTCCTGATCCCCATCAGAGCCCGTCCCACCTCCCGTTTCCGTGTCGACCGCGTCGAGTGCCTCCAGCTCGGCCCGGATCCGGTCGGCGTGGGCGTCGAGCTTTCGCCGCCAGTCCTCGAGCCCACGAACGACGCCGACACGACGCGAGAGGACTTCCCAAGTGGCAGGTCGCACAGGTTCGGTACCGTTGCAAACGGGTGCAGCGCTGACCAGTGCCATCACGTGGTCGCGCCTCCACTGCCGCTTCGGGATCCCGAGCGCCCCGAGGAGGGTTCGTCCTGCGGCGCTGTCTGCCAGACGCTCGGGCGCCGGACCGTTCGCAGGGAGGCCTGCGGATCGGAGATGGCGACGCAGCAGGCGGACATAGGGGTCCGGCCGCGGGTAGAAGACGCCGATCCGATCGAGCTTCACGCCATCCTCGGCCACGGCGACGATGCGCCTGACGACGGCGCGGACCTCTTCGTCGGGGTCGGTGACAGACACGATCCTCGACCCTGTGGCGGACTCGATACGCGAAGAGGCTGCGGCAGCGACGTCCACACCTGCCTTTCGGCACGCCGCAAGGATTGCCTCGTCTGCGCTCTCGTCGCCGACCAGACCGATGATGACGCTGCTCGGTGCGAGCCCGAGAACCGAGGAGACGAGCCGGACGAGCGCAGGTGCCATGGGCTCTGGCAGGTGCCAGACGAAGTGGCCGAACGGTTCGAGAGCTCGGGCCAGATCCGGTCTCGAGGCGGCAGCCTCCGCTACGTCGGACTCGTCGTGGAATCCTTCGAGGAGAGCCGCCGTGTCCCTGAAGAGCCGGACCACCTCTGCGGACCGGCCCCCCGCGGATTGGAGACGTGCGAGGGTGTTTTCCGACACCCGGCTGAGCTCCGCGTAGAGGGCTGCGACCGACTGTTCGGTCGCCTCGTGCTCCGCAACCGGGGCGAGGGAACCGGGCTCGGTCGCCAGGACACGGCGCACGGCAGCCCCGAGAACCGGGTTCGTCAGAGGTCTGCGATCCCCGAGATGCCCGGCGGCGAGGAGCTCGGCGAGCCGGAAGGGGGTGACGAACGAGACGTTCGCGATCCCGCGTCCGGCCCCGACGAGACCCGCTCCGAGGAGTCGACGTACCGAGAGCCCGGCCAGGTTGGAAGGAACGAGGACCGTGACGGGGGCGAGGGCGCGATCGCTCTTGGCAGCCGTGATCGTCGAGGCGAGAGCCTCGCTCGCCTCACGGCCGTACTGGACATTCCTCACTTCGACGATCACATGGTGATCGTAACCCGAGGGTGCGACACGAAGTGGTCACCGAGGTGCCGCCCGACCGCGCGCAGGTACGCCAGGCGCTGCATCCAGGTGCCCTGGGCGCTCTTGGAAAGACCGCGCTCCCAGAGGAGATCGTCCTCGGCAGTGACCGAGCGAACGGTGAGCGTGGATGCCTTTCCCATCGGCGGTGACCCTCGAGCCCCGCTCCCGGCGGAGCGCCTCTGCGCCGGGGCCTCTGTCTCGTACCGGCGGAGCTCCTCCCGCGTCCAGCCAAACCTTTGGCCCCCGTTCCCTGTCTACGCCGTGGCGAGAGATCACGGAGAAGGTGGTGCATCATGGGACCTGACTGCGCTGGCGGCCGGCGGCGATGGAACGTATTCCGCTGGATCGTCCCCGTCGTGCTGGGCCTGGCGCTCGCCGGGCTGAGCGGATGCGTGACGGGCGACGTCATCTCGCCCGCGGACGCGGAGTGGCCGAATCCGGCGGCGAGTGACGGGCGCGTCCTGATCCGGCGCGCGGCCCTGACGATGCA
>QWHP01000569.1 GCA_021404985.1 Actinobacteria bacterium ATB1 | reverse complement strand
GTCCTGACTCGCCTGGTCGACGCGGGGAACACGGTCATCGTCATCGAGCACAACCTCGACGTGGTCAAGTCGGCGGACTGGATCATCGACCTCGGACCGGAGGGAGGGGAGAGCGGAGGCCAGGTCGTGACGGAGGGGCCGCCCGAGGAGATCGCCCTCGACGAGCACTCGCACACGGCGCGGTTCCTCGCGCCCGTCTTGCGGTAGACACCGGAACCTGTCCCACAACCTACACACGTGTAACTTCGGCATCGATGGGTCTGTACCGTGACACCGGGGTCGTCCTGCGCACCTTCCGCCTCGGCGAGGCGGACCGGATCGTCTCTCTCCTCACACGCGACCACGGGCTCGTACGTGCCGTCGTGAAGGGAGTGCGCAAGACCAAGAGCCGCTTCGGTGCGCGCCTCGACCAGTTCGCGCACGTCGACATGCAGCTATGGGAAGGACGAGGTGAGTTGCGCACGGTCTCACAGGCAGATCTCGTCGCCGGGCATGCAGCGATCCGGCACGACTACGACGCCTACGCGACGGCACAGACCATGTGCGAGGCGACGGAGCACGTCGCAGTCGAGGGCCTTGTCAACGAGCAGCTTCGCCGGATGCTCCTCGCCGGTCTCGCCACCCTCGACTCCCGGGTCTCCCGCGGCCTTGCAGTTCCTGCGTCCCTACGGCCGGCATTCCTCCTGAAGTTGCTCGGTGTGACCGGGTTCGGGCCGGGCTTGAGCTCGTGTGTCTCCTGTGGTGGCCGGGAGGGCCTCTCGGCTTTCACGTTCGAGGATGGGGGCGTCGTCTGCGGTACCTGTGCCCGTCCCGGTGACCCGCGGCTGGACCCCGGCGACGTCGATGTTCTCGGCCTCTTGTGGACGACGCGGTTCGACGACATGGGCGAACTGCCGACGTTCGGGGTCGACGGTCTGATCCAGAAGGCCGTTGAGTACCATCTCGAACGCCGCCTGAAGACCCTTTGCTGGAGGCCCCCATCGACCGTGATGAGATCTGTGCACGCTACGGGATAGACGCAGGACGGCTTCCCCGGCACGTCGCCATGATCCTCGATGGGAACGGGCGTTGGGCGAAGCGCCGCGGGCTCGACCGCAACGAGGGACATCGCCGCGGTGAGCACGCCCTGTGGGACGTCGTGGACGGAGCCCTCGACCTCGGGATCGAATGGCTCTCCGTCTTCGTCTTCTCCACTGAGAACTGGCGCCGGCCACGGGCCGAGGTGGAGTTCCTGATCTGGTTCAACCGCGACATCCTGCTCTCCCGGCGTGAGGAAGCGAACGAGAAGGGGATCCGGATCAAGTTCCTCGGTAGGCGCGGGCGACCTGTCCCGAGGAAGGTCCTCGAGACCATCGAGGAGACCGAGGAGCTCACGCGCCGGAATCGTCGCATGACGCTCTGCTTCTGCTTCAACTACGGTGGCCGGGCCGAGATCGTCGATGCCGTGAGGGAGATAGGCACCGAGGTCGCAGCGGGCAGGCTCGAGCCCGGACGCATCACCGAGCGGACGATCCGGGCGCATCTCTACCTGCCCGACATGCCCGACCCGGACCTCGTCCTGAGGTCGAGCGGGGAGCAGAGGCTCAGCAACTTCCTCCTCTGGGAGTCC
>QWHP01000096.1 GCA_021404985.1 Actinobacteria bacterium ATB1 | reverse complement strand
GGGACCGCCTGGGGAGCGGGGAACACGGCCTCGACACGCCTGAAACCGAGCTCGGCGGTCGTCCCGATCAAGTCCAGTGCCTGGTCTTCGTTCTCGAGCCCGGGGAGCTGGACGACGATGTTCTCGTTTCCCTCGGTGATTATCTCCGGCTCGGCCACGCCGAGGTCGTCGACGCGGCTCCGGATGATGTCGACGGCTTCGGCGAGACTGTCAGTGCTCGTCTCCCCCTTCGCCGTCAGGACCACGCTCGTGCCCCCTGCGAGGTCGAGGCCGAGCTGCGGCGTGTAACCCGCGATCACGACCCAGGTAAGAAGGCCGAAACTGAGGGCGAGGGACAGGAGGAGCGTCAACCAGAGCCGTCTGCGATTTCTCATTTCTCCGGTTTCTCGTCGCCTGGATCCGCTCCCTCTCCGAGTTCCTTCTCGGTCGCCTCGGAGTCGGAGTCGTCGGCCACGTCATCGTCACGCTCCGGTGCGACCTTTCGCGAGATCGCGGTCCGGATGAACTCGATCTGGGTTCCGTCGTACATCTCGAGTGTGACGCGGTCCTCGTCGATCTCGACGATCTCCCCGAACATGCCGCCGATGGTAATGACCTGGTCGCCCGGCTCGAGCTCCGTCACCAACCGCTGGTGCTGCTGCGCACGCTTCTGTTGCGGCCTGATCAGGAGGAAGTATGCGACGCCACCGAGCAGCACCAGTGGAAGGAGGAGGGCGAGGATGCCGCCACCCTGCTGGTCTCCCTCCTGGGCGAGCGTGGCCAGTTGGCGTGCGATCTGTCCGATGTCCATGCGTTCTCTTCGTCGGGGCGGTCTGAACCGCAGAATCGTATCAGCACGAGCCTCCCGAACCCGGCTGCGGCCGCCGC
This sequence comes from Actinobacteria bacterium ATB1, assembly GCA_021404985.1. Classification (GTDB taxonomy): domain Bacteria; phylum Actinomycetota; class Acidimicrobiia; order UBA2766; family UBA2766; genus QWHP01. The sequence goes on along the minus strand of QWHP01000096.1, from coordinate 12,325 downwards.
CCGGTCACAGGACTCTCGATGACCTCACGTCTCACTGTCGAATGCCCCAACCCCCGCCGCACCCCCCGAAGAACCCCTACCAGCCCTCGCCGGCCGTGGTCACGGCCTCAGGGTCCGCTGCAAAGGAGTCCGCCGAGACGAGCGGGGAGGAGGTGCGGGCATCGGTCCAGGGTACGAGGGTCCCCTCTCCTGCCCGGCGTCCGATCTCCTCGTCGCCGTGCACCTCGTCGTACCACCGGGTGAACACGCCGCGGACCACATCGGGACCGACCCCGAAGCCGCGTGCCGTCTCCTCGTAGGCGGCCTCCACGTCTCCGGCGTCGAGGCTGCCGAAGAGGTCACGCCCTGCAAGTGTCGACAGGGCTGGGTCCGACACCTCGGTCGCTGCCGTCGCCGGGGGGACCGGCTCGGGCCGGACGGCGTCCGCGAGAGCCGGGTGGAGCAGCCCCGCCTTGGACGTCACGATCCCGAGTGCCTGCAGCGAACCAGCCAGCCCTTCCCACGCAGTCGACGCAGGCAGGTCCTGGGCCCCCGAGTCTCGGCCGCTCCTGTACAGCGGTGCCAGTCCCGTCGCCGTTGCCAGTCGACGCGAGTCCCCGTTGCCCGAGATCGACTGCCAGACCCCGGTCGAAACCCATTGGCGTATGCCGTCCCTGAGGCCCGGGAGCGCAGTCCCGTCGATTCCCCTGATCCCACCCCACCACTCGGATGCCACGCCAGCGAAGAGCAGGGTCCGGACCGCGCCCTGCGCTGTTCCCGGGCCGCGTTCGGACGGCAGCTCGCGGAGCTCGGATTGCTCGACCAGGACGAGGTTGTCGACGGCGATCGACTTGTACGGACCGCGCAAGGCCACGGCTGCCACCTTCGTGTCACGCCAGACCGGAGGTGAGACGAAACCCGACAGGGCGGCCTTGGCGGTGAGGGCATCGACTACGGCAGCGCGGAGCTCGGTCACGAACGAGCTCAATGCCAGGCCTTCGACCTGGTACTCACCTCGGTCTTCGGACAGGTTCACCGCGTTCGGCATCGCTACGAACGACATCGCCCGGGCTCCCGGCAGCACGTAGGTGACGCGACGCCGTCCCGCCTCGGAGGGTTCCTGGTCTTCGCCGGTGGACGCGCTCCCGATGAGGTGACCGCCGACCAGGTCCCGCCAGTCACCGGGCACGTCGAGCGCGAGCGCGACGATCCCGGCCGGCCCCGAGAAGTCCACGGCATCGGGCACGACGGGCTTGTCGATCCAGCCCGACTTCCCGAGGGCGAAGAGGCGCGGATACCAGTCGACGAGGATCACGAGGCCCTTGCGCTCGAAGACGAGCGTGATGCGCGTGTCGGGCTGTCCCGTGATCGCCTCCGCAGGGTCCTCGACCTGTTCGAGGCGCCTGGGCGCGAGCCGGAACCCGAGCTCCACGACGGCCTCACCGCCCGGCACGATCGACTCCGCGACGTCCACCACGAGCGTCGTACCGTCGAGGCGATGGCCGACGCGCCTGCCGTCGACCTTTGCGGTGAGGACCTCGAGGTCGGCGCCGACCGCAGGCGCGAGGACGCCGAAGCGGATGTCGTCGAGGGTCCGCTCCGAGGTGTTCACGAACGCCACCCTGGACGTGGCGAGGACGTCCTCACCGGGCGAGAACCACGCCGCGATGTGGTAGATCGGCGACTTGGTGAGGGCTTCGGCGACCTCACCGGCCCGCCCCGGTGCGACAGCATCCGACCAGGGACCGTCGACGACGCTCTTCAAGGTGGCCTCGCGGATCTCTTCGGCCGAGCCCTGCGCAGTAGCGAAGGTGACCTCCGGTGGGACGGGCTGCTCCCCGGAGATCGACACGAGGCCAACCACACCCACGACCAGGAGAAGACCGGCCACCGACGTGACCGCCCCGCGTGGGGTCCGTACGAAGGCGGCAGCGCGGCGCGTTGCCGCCTGCAGCTTCCCCGATCTGTGTCTGCGGGGGAAGCGGGCCCTGCTCCGCTCCGCGCGCCTGTCCGGGGGACGTCGCTGGGACTGCCGCGGCGGACGGGACGGAGGGGCACCCGGACGTGTGTCGTCACCCATCACACGTTGAAGGTGCCCTGGGCTCCCGGTAGCTCGTGCCCGAGGTGTTCGTACGCCATCGCGGTAACGATACGCCCACGCGGCGTACGCCTGAGATACCCCTGCTGGAGCAAGTACGGCTCGACGACGTCTTCGAGCGTCTCGGGCTCCTCGCCGACGAGAACGCCAAGGGTGCCCAGGCCGACCGGACCGCCGGCGTGGGACTCGATCATCGCGCGCAGCAAGTCGCGGTCGAGAGCGTCGAGACCGGCCTCGTCGACGCCGAAGAGGTCCAGCGCGGCTGCGGCGACGTCCCGGTCGATCCTCCCCGAGGCCCGGACCGTGGCGAAGTCGCGCACGCGGCGGAGGAGCCTGTTGGCGATTCGGGGTGTTCCCCGCGACCGCCTCGCGATCTCGTGGGCGCCTGCCTCGTCGGTCTGTGTCTGCAGGATCGAGGCCGAACGCGCCACGATCCGTACGAGGTCCTCGGGGTCGTAGAAGCCGAGGCGTGCGACGAATCCGAAGCGGTCGCGTAGGGGCGACGTGAGCATTCCCGCCCGCGTCGTCGCCCCCACGAGCGTGAACGAGGGGAGATCGAGGCGCACAGTCCGCGCAGTCGGCCCCTTGCCCACGACGATGTCGACACCGCCGTCCTCCATCGCCGGATAGAGGATCTCCTCGACCGTTCGGGGCAGCCGGTGTATCTCGTCGACGAAGAGAACGTCCCCCTCCTCGAGGTTGAGGAGGATCGACGCCAGGTCGCCCGGTCTCTCCAGTGCCGGACCCGACGTCTGGCGCAGCGTCACGCCCGACTCGGCCGCCACGATGTGGGCGAGCGTGGTCTTGCCCAGGCCGGGTGGGCCGCAGAAGAGGAGGTGGTCGAGGGGTTCGCCGCGCAGGCGTGCGGCGTCGACGAGGATCTCGAGACGCTCCCGGACATCGGGCTGGCCGCTGAACTCCGAAAGCGCACGCGGCCGCAGCGCCCTGTCGAAGGTGTCCTCTCCCACCATCGCCTCGGGATCGGTCAGGTCGATGTCGACGGCGGCCCCCGGCTCACCGGTATCTCCGGGGTGGGCGGGCTCGGCCGGCGTCATTCGCCGCCTCCGAGGACTCGCAATGCCGAACGCAGCAGATCCTCGACCTCCCCGTCCTCGGGGAGCTTGGACAGGACCCTGTCGACCTCGGCTTCCCTGTAGCCCAAACCCGAGAGTGCCTCACGAACCTCCACGTGAGGAACCTCGGCTGCCGACAGACTCTCGGGTGGCGTGGCCCCGAGCTTGGGGCCCAGCTCGAAGACGATCTTCTCGGCCGAGCGCTTGCCGATGCCGGGCACCCGTTGCAGGGTCCCCACGTCGGACGTAACGACGGCACGCGTCAGGTTGTCGGGCGTCAGCACCGAGAGACATGCCAGCGCCACTTTGGGCCCGACACCCTGGCAGCCGAGGAGGAGCTCGAAGGTGTCGCGCTCGCGCTCGGTCGGGAAGCCGTAGAGCGCCATCATGTCCTCGCGGACGTACAGGTGAGTGTGGATCACGACCTCGTCGCCCACCTGCGGCAGCCGGCATCCGGGGGGGACGGCGACGCGGTGGCCGAGTCCCCCGACGTCGACGACCACCTCGGTTCCTCTACGGGCGGCGAGCGTTCCCCGAACCCAGGAGATCATCCGGTTCCCCTGTCGCGCTCGAGAGCGGCATCTATCGCGGCGCGGTACCGTCCTTCGCGAGCCCGATCGTCGGCCTGGGACGACCGCGTCATCCGCGCCCGTGTGCAGACGGTGAGATGGCAGAGAGCGAGCGCCAGGGCGTCCGCCGCGTCCGCAGGGGGGCGCCGGTCCATGCCGAGCAACTTCGCGACGGCCGTCCGCACCTGCTCCTTGCCGGCGCCACCCCAGCCGGTCACGGCCCTCTTGACCTGTGTCGGCGTGTACGTGCTCACCGTGAGGCCGTGGCGGGAGAAGCACAGGAGGGCCACCCCCGAGGCCTGGCCCGTGGCCATGCCGGTCTGGACGTTCCGGTTGAAGAGGACCTGCTCCATCGCAACCGAGTCGGGGGCGTACCGATCGACGATCTCGTCCAGCGCGTCGTGCAGCCTGGACAGCCGCGCTCCGACGTCGGCCTCGGCGGGAGTCGTGATCGTGCCGTCCGCACGGGGCACGAGCGTGCCCTGGGTCCGGGCGACGACTCCCCAACCGCAACGCGTGAGACCGGGATCGAGCCCGAGAACCACCGAATCGAACATGCGTTCACCCTAGCGGCTCGGTGGGTCGCGCTCGCGGACCCTTGCGCCCCGTCCCGGTGGTCACACCGACAGGGAGTCGAGCACCTCTTCGGGGATGTCGAAGTCGGCGTAGACGTTCTGGACGTCGTCGAGGTCCTCGAGGCTCTCGACGAGGCGTAGCACCCTGGGTGCCGTCCCGGCGTCCACCGGCGTGGTCGTCTGCGGGATCATTGTCACCTCCGCCGAGTCGAAGTCGACCCCTGCCTCGCCGAGGGCGGCACGGACGCTCCCGAGGTCCGAGGCAGACGTCCGGATCTCGAAGCCCGAGTCCTCCGTGATGACGTCCTCCGCTCCCGCCTCGAGCGCGACTTCGAGGATCGCGTCCTCGTCGCCCGCCGGCACGATGATGACACCCTTCTTCTCGAACTTCCAGGCGACCGAGCCCGGCTCACCGAGGCTCCCTCCGTGCCTGGTGAAGGTCGACCTGACGTCCGCGGCGGCACGGTTGCGGTTGTCGGTGAGCACCTCGACAAAGAGAGCCACTCCCCCGGGCGCGTAGCCCTCGTAGGAGATCTCCTCGTAGGCCGTGCCATCTATCCCGCCCGTCCCCCTCTTGATCGCGCGCTGGATCGTGTCATTGGGCATGGACGAGTCCTTGGCCTTCTGGACCGCCGTCGCGAGAGTGGGGTTCGCATCCGGGTCCCCACCTCCGTCACGCGCGGCGACCTCGATCGAACGGATCAACTTGGCGAAGAGCTTGCCGCGCTTGGCGTCCGTGGCCGCCTTCTTGTGCTTGATGCTGTGCCACTTGCTGTGGCCACTCATAAGTTCTCCTCGCCGACAGCCATCCGTACGAAAAGGTCGTGGATCCGGCGGTCCTGCGTGAGCTCCGGATGGAACGCGCAGACGAGCACCGGGCCCCGCCGAGCCATTACGGCCCGACCATTCTGCCAGGCAAGGACCTCGACGTCTGAGTCCCATGTCTCGATGACCGGGGCGCGTATGAAAACCCCGTGGAAGGGGCCGCCCTCGACGCCGCGCACGTCGAGGTCAGCCTCGAAGCTGTCCACCTGCCTTCCGAACGCGTTCCGCCTGACGGTTATCCCCAGCGCGCCGAGGGGTTCGCGGTCGTTGGGGCCGGGGTCGACGAGTCCACGCGCAGCAAGGATCATCCCTGCACACGTTCCGAAGAGCGCGAGCCCGCCGGAAACCCGCTCCCGAAGGGGACTCCACAGGCCCGCACTCCGCAGCAGCATCCCGATCGTGGTCGACTCCCCGCCGGGCACGACGATGCCTGCCAGGCCCGCGAGATCCTCGGGACCGCGGACCTCGGTCGCGTGAGCGCCCACCTCCTCGAGGGCTTCGGCGTGGCGGGCGAAGGCCCCCTGCAGCGCCAGGACGCCGATGCGTGGATCGACGCTCACCAGCCCCTGTCTGCGAGGCGCTCCGACTCGGGGAGAGTCGTGACGTCGATCCCCACCATCGGCTCGCCGAGATCGCGGCTCACCTTGAGCACCACGTCCGGATCGGCGTAGTGCGTCGTCGCCTCGACGATTGCCCGGGCCCGCTTTGCGGGATCGCCGCTCTTGAAGATGCCGGACCCGACGAAGCAGGACTCCGCACCGAGCTGCATCACAAGCGAGGCGTCGGCGGGAGTCGAGATACCTCCGGCACAGAAGAGAGGTACGGGCAGGCGGCCGGTGTCGGCGATCTCTCGCACGAGCTCGAAGGGGGCCGCATGGTTCTTCGCCGCCGCCATGAGCTCCGCGTCGTCAGACGTTCCGAGCCGGCGGATGTCGCCCACGATGGAGCGGAGGTGGCGCACCGCCTCGACCACGTTGCCGGAACCGGCCTCGCCCTTCGACCGGATCATCGCCGCCCCCTCACCGATACGCCTCAGCGCCTCCCCGAGGTTGGTGGCACCGCAGACGAAGGGGACGGTGAACGCCCACTTGTCGATGTGGTTGGCCTCGTCTGCAGGTGTCAGGACCTCGGACTCGTCTATGTAGTCGACCCGCAACGCCTCCAACACCTGCGCTTCGGCGAAGTGCCCGATCCGGCACTTGGCCATGACAGGGATCGATACTGCAGCCTGGATCCTCTCGATCAGCACCGGATCCGACATGCGCGCCACGCCGCCGTCGGCCCTTATGTCTGCCGGCACGCGCTCCAACGCCATGACGGCACATGCGCCTGCGTCCTCGGCGATCCTCGCGTGGTCGGCGGTGACCACGTCCATGATCACGCCACCCTTGAGCATCTCGGCCAATCCGCGCTTCACACGACCGGTGCCGCGTTCCTCAGACATCTCGACTCCTCGGCATTCGGGTCAGAGCGATCGAAAACCGACCCCATGCTATCGGAGCGTCAGGGCCCTCCCGCTTCGAGGTGGCCGGACGGCTACCAGTAGCCGATCGGTGGCGGGGCGCCGGGCGGACCCGGCGATCCGGCGGGAGGCGCCTCGGGCCCCTGGACCCCCTCAGGAGATGCGACCCCGGTAGAGGGCGATGCAGGCTGGGGCGCGCGGACACCGAGGCCCGTCTCCGCTCCGATCGGCCCCTCCGCATGTCCGGCGCCCTCGTACCCCGCACTTCCCTCGATACGGCGCAGGGCCTCGATGCGGTCGTCGAGGGGTGGGTGCGTCATGAACATCCGGTTCAGGCGTCCTCCCCGGTGACCCTTCTCGTTGTCGAGCGGCGATTCGATCCACATGTGTGCCGTGGCGCGCGATGCCGACTTCACGACGGACCCGTCCGCCTTCAGCTTCTCGAGCGCCCCGATGAGACCGGCGGGGTATCTCGTGATGTCGACCGCCGTAGCGTCGGCGAGGGACTCACGCTTTCGCGAGACCGAGAACTGGATCATGCGGGCGAAGATCGGCGAGAGCAACAGAAGGACGAGGCCGACGAGACCGACGATCGCCCCGATTCCGCCTCCTTGGCCCCCGCCCTGGCCCCCGCCTCGGCGGCCACTGACTCCGCCCCAGAACATGAACCGGACGAGGACGTCTGCGAGGAGGACCACGCTTCCCACGAGGACGACAACCATCGATTGCACGAGGATGTCGTAGTTCTTCACGTGGGAGAGCTCGTGGGCGAGAACGCCCTCGAGTTCGTCCCGGCTCATGAGCTGCAGCAGACCTGTCGTCACCGCGACGGCGGCGTGCTCCGGGTTGCGACCCGTGGCGAACGCGTTTGGCGACGGATCGTGGACGATGTAGATGCGCGGCTTGGGAAGCCCGGTCGAGATGCAGAGGCCCTCGACGATGTTGTGCAGTCTCGGCGCGTCTTCCGGCCCCACCTCGACCGCCTTGGAGGCGGCAAGCGCGATCCTGTCCGAGAACCAGTAGGACCCGACGGAAAGCGCGACGACGACGAGGAACGCGATGCCGAGTGGCCACCATCCGTAGCCCAGCCAGACGGCCGCGAAGTAGCCCATTGCCACGAGGAGCGCTGTGACGACGATGATCAGGAGTGCAGAGCGCCTCTTGTTCGCGTTGATCTGCTTGTAGAGCTCCATCGTACGGACACCGTGCTCACGGGGAGGAGCCGGGGGTGCCCCCGGAGGCGGCACCTGGGGCTGGGGCGGCTGGGCCTGTGCGGGCTGCGACTGGAAGCCCACCTGCGGCGGGGGTGCCGCAGACTGTGTGCCGAAGTCCACCGTAACCGGCCCCCTCGCCTCGGCGTCCTCGACCTCGTAGTACTCGCGCTCGTCGAACTTGAACATGTTGGCGATCACGACCGCCGGGAAGCTCTGGATCTTGGTGTTGTAGTCCCTGACGGCGTCGTTGTAGTACTGCCGTGCGTAGGCGATGCGGCCCTCGGTCCCGGTCAGCTCCTCCTGCAGGGCGAGGAAGTTCTGGTTCGCTTTGAGGTCCGGATAGGCCTCGCTCACCGCGAGCAGTTGTCTAAGCGCTCCGGTCAGCATGTTGTCCGCTGCCGCCGCTTCGTGGGGAGTTTGCGCTGTCATGCCCACGTTACGCGCGGCGATCACGGCTTCGAGCGTCTGGCTCTCGTGCGCTGCATACCCGCGGACGGTTTCGACGAGGTTGGGTATCAGGTCGTAGCGTCGGCGCAACTGGACGTCGATGTCGCTCCACGCCGAGTCGACGCGATTGCGCCGCTTCACGAGGCCGTTGTACATCCCTGCGAGCAGCAACAGGACGAGTACGGCGAGAACGAGCACGACCATGACGACCCACAACATCGGGTTTCCTCTCGGCGATCGCTGACTTCCCGAGATTAGTGGCCTCGGCCACCTGCGCGATCGCGGCCCGCCGAGGCCAAGGTGCGTCGGTAGTGGTCGGCGAGCCTTCCGGCGAGGACGGCCCAGTCGAACTCCGACGCACGAGCCTTTCCCGCCCGAGACATCGCATCTCGCCTCGTCGCGTCACCGAGGACACCGAGGAGGGCGCCGGCAAGCGCCTGTTCGTCCCCCGGCGCGACGAGCATCGCCTCCCCCTTCTCGGCCCTAGCGACCGCTGCGTAGCCCGGGATCTCGGTCGCTACCACGGGAGTCCCTGCCGCCATCGCCTCGAGGAGGACCATCCCGAAGCTCTCGCCGAAGGTGGAGGGCGCGCAGAAGACGTCGGCGGCCCTGAAGAGAGAGGCAAGCATCGCGTCGTCGACGAGACCGAATGATCTGATGGCGTTGCCTCTCAGCGACTCGGTTTCGGGTCCGGCGATCCAGAGTTGCACTCCCCGAATGGCCGACCTGACCTCTTCGAACGCGGCGAGCAGGTGGCGCAAACCCTTGCGCGGCTCGTCGCGCCCGACGAAGAGGATGACGGACTCGGCCCCGGACCTGCCGAAAGGCTCTGCCGACGCGAAGCGCTCGACGTCGACGCCGTTGGGGAACCTCTCGACCGGGCCTGTGAAGTACCTCGTGACCCGGTCCGCAGCGGCGTCGGAGACGGCAAGGCGAAGGTCCAGATGCCTCCAGGCAGGCGCCATGACCGGCTTCCCGAGCGCGTAACCCCAGTAGCCGCCCTCAGAGGCCGCATGGAACGTGCCGACGAGCGGGACCGGACGTCGCAGGCTCACAGCGAGTGCCGCCCCCGGGACCAATGGTTCGTGGACGTGGACCAGGTCGTAGGTGCCCACGAGCTTCAGAGCGCGCCTCACGCACGCCGGACCCAGAGCGATCCGCGCCGTCGAGCCGTTGGCGGGCAGGGGAACAGTCCGGCCGAGCGAGCGCACCCGGACGGGGGCGTCGATCCGCCGGCCCTCAGTAGGAGCAAGCACGTCGGCCCTGACCCCGTGCGCCTCGAGCGCTTGGGTCACCGACAGGACGTGCGTCTGCACACCGCCCGGCCAAGCCAGGGAGTACGGGCACAGGATCCCCACCCGGAGGGCAGCCTCCGTCACGTCCGCGATCCCCGCTCGGCGCGTCTGCGGGCGAGTGCCTCCCGGTCGGAAGGCCAGTTCGGCTGGAGGAGGTGCCACTGGGTGGGCGCCCTTCGGATGAGCCCCTCGAGCTCGTAGGCAAGATCCTGCGTCAGCTCCGCCACTCTCTCGGCCTTCCGGCCGGTCTCGGGGATGGGCAGTGGCGGCCTGACCACTGCCTCGTATCGCCAGTCACCGGTCTCGTAGACGGCCACAGGAAGGAGAGGCGCGCCCGTCTGGATGCTCAGGGAAGCGGGACCCGCCGGAAGCGTGGTCCTCTCGCCGAAGAACGTCACCTCCGGGCCCCGCCCCGCCAGATCCCTGTCGGACAGTAGGGCGATCACATCGCCGCGGCGGAGATCGCCCAGGAGCTTGCGTGCGGCGTCCTTGTCCGATGCCGAGTGGACGTTCATGCCGAACTTGCGTTCCCGGAGGTCGACGAACCAGCGGTAGAGCTCGGCCGGCTGCAACTCCTCAGCGACGGTGGTGAGACGCCACCCCTGCAGGCCCACCCAGGCACCGGCGATCTCCCACTGGCCGAGCTGGGGCAGGGCGAGGATGCAGCCTGTCTCTCCCTCCAGCGCCGCCCGGAACGTCTCGATGCCCTCGACCCGGAAAGACGCCTCCACGCGCTCGCGATCGAAGCCCCCGAGTCTGAAGGTCTCGAGCCAGTAGCGGGAGTATGAGGCGAAGGCCTCGTCGACGGCATGCTGGACCTCGGCGTCCGAAGCCTCTGCACCGAGGGCGCGGCGCATGTGGCGTTCGACCATGAACCTGCGATCCCGCATCTGGCGTTGCAGGATGCGCCGGATCCCGTCGGCGAGGACGTTCGCGACGGGATCCGGGAGCAGGGGGGCGAGCCTGCCGCCCGCCTTGAAGGCGCCGACCTCGATGCGAGAGACGACCTCGCGTCCCGTGTCCCTGAGCGCGCTGGAGTCGGCGCCCTGGATCGGAGACTTGCTCATGGTCGCCGCGAGCCGTCCTGCTTGCCTCGGCGCCTGGGCCTACGTGTCGAGTGCGCGGCGCGTTCGGAGGTGAGGCGCTCGCTGACACGGCGGCGCTCGTCGCGCGCCGCGACCCTCCGGGCCCGCGCCTGCACACGCCGCTCCTCCCACTCGGCACGGCTCGACTCCCAGACGCGGCGCACGGAGATCACGACGGTTGCGCCCTCGTGTCTGTTGGCCGAGATGCGATCGCGGATCTCCTTGAACTCGGGTATGAGCCTGATCTGTTCGAGCGGCACCGGTGGTTCGGCGGTGCCCTGGCGCCAGACCGCCATGAAGCGTTGCGCGACGGTGACGACCGACAGCGCGAGGGCGATCCAGAGGGCGACGACGATGGCGCCCGGGACGAAGATCTCGATGAGGACCCCGATTCCGAGCACGGCGAGGCGCTCGGCCCTCTCCATGATCCCGACGTGGGCGTTGAAACCGAGCTCCCCTGCCTTGGCCCGCAGGTACGACACGAGCATCGAGAGCCCCATGCATGCCATCGCTAGCACGGCGAGCCGGAAGTCGTCCCGGCCGAGGTACCAGGCGAGGCTTCCGAAGTACAGCATGTCCACGACACGGTCCGCAGTGGCGTCGAAGAAGCCGCCGCGCCGCGTGCCTCCGCCCCGCGCCTTGGCGACCGCCCCGTCGAACACGTCGAGGATCGCAGCGACGGCGGCGACGACGAAGCCCTGCCAGAGCAATCCGGCCGCGATGAGGATTGCGGCGGGTACGGCGAGTACGAGACCGGTCAGAGTTATCCAGTCCGGTGTGAACCCCCACGAAGCAAGGGTTCGGCCGACCTTCGACGAGATCGCCTGGATTCCAGGTCTGCCCTGCGCGTCGATCACGCGGATCCCTCCTCGGCCCGCCCGTGTCCGGGGACGCTGTGCGACGTCTGCTGCGAAGTCATGTTCGTCTCTGTCCGGGCAAGCATACGCACCCTGGGGGCACCACCGGTGGCAGGGAGCGCGGCGCAGCCTTGCTAGCACATGCTTGCTCTCGCGAGCACCCTATCACGGTTCCCGCCTCAGGCCAAGCGCTCCTCCCGCTCCTCCCGCTCCTCCCTGAGGACGGGAAACGCGGTCGCATTCTCGGGGATTCCCTCCCTTGCCCCCGGGCGATACCATGACGCAACCCTCGCAGAGGGACAGAGCCCGATGGGAGAGACAGGATACCTCCTGCCCTGATCCCACCGACGATCGCATCGACGCGGGAGCCGCTCGTGAAGGAATACCCCTCCGACAAGATCCGCAACGTGTTGCTGGCAGGCCACGGCGGCACAGGCAAGACCTCCCTCGGCGAGGCCCTGCTGTACCTCTCGGGGGCAACCGCCCGGCTCGGATCGGTCGACGACGAGTCCTCGCTGCTCGACTTCGAGGAAGAGGAACGTCACCGCAAGATCTCGGTTTCTCTGGCGGTGGCGCCGATCGAATGGAAGGACCACAAGATCAACGTCCTCGACACGCCCGGCTACGCGGACTTCATCGGCGAGGTGCAGGCCGGCCTGGCGGTCTGTGACGTCGTTTGTCTCGTGGTCTCCGCCGTCGAAGGCCTCGAGGTGCAGCACGAAGTGGTGTGGCACATGGCCGAACAGCTCGACAAGCCGCGCATGGTCTTCGTAAACAAAGTCGACCGGGAGCGCGCTGACGTGGCTGCGACGATCGACGCCCTGAGCGAGGCGTTCGGGACGTCGA
>QWHP01000095.1 GCA_021404985.1 Actinobacteria bacterium ATB1 | reverse complement strand
GGATCCCCCGAGCGTGCGAACGCGATCCATGAGTCCTGGATCCGGTCGGCGAGCTTCTCGTACGCGGGATCGGCACCGATGAGGTCGTCGACTCCCTTGGCGTCGAGGTTGTGGAACGTGAAGGGCAGCTCGAAGGAGTGGGCCGCCCCGTACCGGCCGTCCTCGACGGGGCTCTGCAACGTGAAGAGGTACATCCAGACCGGGACGTCGTCGGCAACCAACGTCTCCGCCAGCCGGACCGCCGGCATGCGGAACGCGACGTCCCCGACGATCGCGAGGCCGAGCTGCGGGTCGGTGTAGTCGGGCCGGCTCTTGCGGTAGACGCCGACGACCTCGTCCGCCCTTCCGTCTGTCAGGTCCTGGAGCCAGGGTCTCGCGTATTCGAGCGGCAACCGCTCGAGCTCGTCCATGTAGAAGATCCAGAGGCGCGCCTCGTCGAGCATCGTGCCGATCAGGACCGGAACCCGGGCTGGCCCGGCGGCAATCGAGTGCAGAGGCGGCTCTGCGAGAACCGCTCCGTCGACGACCGGGTGGAACGCGGTGTCTGCGAACTGAGTGCCGTACAGCTCCTCTGCGGCGTCGAGCAGTTCCGCAGTCGAGGCACGGCGAAGGCCGGCGAGATCCTCGACGCCGAGGATCCGCATGTACTCCCCGGTCACGTTCCCTGCCCATTCCCCGTCGGCCACGAGCCCGGTTGCCCCGCTCTGCATGATCACACGGTCGAAGAGCCCCGAAGCTTCCGGGGTCGCGAGCAGCGAGCCGATGGAGATCGCGCCGGCGGACTCGCCCATGACGGTGACCTGTTCGGGGTCGCCGCCGAATGCGCCTGCGTTCGCCTGCACCCAGCGCAGTGCTGCGATCTGGTCGCGCAGGCCGTTGTTGCCGCTCCCTGCGTATTCGGCGGAGACCCCGCCGAGGTCGAGCCAGCCGAGGGCGCCGAGCCGGTACTGGACCGTGACGACGACCAGGTCGCCACGGCGGGAAAGCTGTGCGCCGTCGTACCACTCGTCGCGGGCGCTGCCCCAACTGAAGCCCCCTCCGTGGAGCCAGACGAGGACTGGCCGGCGCCCTTGGAGTCCGGGCGTCCAGACGTTCACGGTCAGGCAGTCCTCGGATTGGGGAACATCCGTCGTCTCGAGGATGTCGGAGGTCTGCGGGCAGATCGGTCCCGGGTCCGTGGCGTCGAGAGGTTCCGTCCACGGTTCGACCGGTCGGGGAGGGCGCCAGCGCAGGTCCTTCGTGGGCGGTGCCGCGTAGGGTATCGAGCGGAACACGTCGAGCCCGTCTGCATGGACGCCCGTGACGGGACCCGCGGTCGTGGACGCCAACGGGCTGTCGTCGCCCCGGGCGGCCAGGGCCGGTACAGCGAGTACGGAGAGCACGAGGATCGTCGACTTGCTCGTACCTGCGCACGAACGCGCCCGGCGCGAACGTGCCCCGGACGGCATCGACCTCGAACGCCGGGAACCGCTCGAGCAGCCTCTCGAGGGCGACACGAGCGGCGAGGCGCGCAGCGGCTGCGCCGAGGCAGTGGTGCGCCCCGTAGCCGAACGCGACCGTTCGGTCGATCTTCCTCCGTACGTCGAGGTCTGCGGCTGTAGGGCCGAACTCCCGCTCGTCACGATTCGCCGAGCCGTACAGAAGCATCACCTTGCGTCCCACCGGTATCGGACATCCGCGGACCGTGACGTCGCGTGTGGTGGTGCGTGCGAGGTTCTGCACTGGCGTCGTCAGACGCAGGAACTCGTCGACCGCCGGGCGGATCAGCGAGGGGTCGTCGATCAGCACGCGGCGTTGCTCGCGATGTGCCGTGAGTAGCTCGGCGGCGCCCCCGAGCAGCCCGGTCGTCGTGTCGTTGCCCCCGGCAACCATCGTGAAGACGAACCCCACGATCCAGAGCGTGTCCGCGCTGTCCTCCCCGGCGCGAACGAGCTCGGACACGAGGTCCTCGCCGAGGTGGCGGCGGCGGTGGTCGACGAGCTCGTTGGCATACGAGAAGAGCTCGACGAAGGCCTCGGGCGCGCTCGCGACACCACCGGACGCGTTGGCTGCGACTATCGCGCTCGTCCAGGCGTCGAAGCGCGAGCGGTCCGCGAGCGGGACGCCGAGGTAGTGGGCGACGACGAAGCTCGGAAGCGGCTTGAACAGAACGTCGACGATGTCGACCTCCCGACCGGCATCCTCGATCGTGTCGAGGCGCGCGTCCACGAACTCCGTGACGGCAGGCTCGATCTGGGCGACGCGGCGCGGGGTCATCGGGCCCGAGACGAGGCGTCGCATCGCGGTGTGCTCGGGTGGATCCATCATGACGATGGGTGCGGCACGCCCCTCGAACATCGCCATCACGCCGGGATCGAGCGTGAGACCCGACGCAGACGAGAAGGTCTCCGTGTCACGGGCGGCGTCGATCACGTCGGCGAAGCGCGAGAGGACGAAGAACTCGCCGAACTCCGGGTGTTCGGCGCAATGCACCGGGTCGTGGTCGCGCAGCGTCCGGTAGTCGGCCCAGGGGTCGCGCCAGCTCTCGCCGCCGCGCTCGACGTAGCGGATCGGTCCCGTCGCTTGGTGAGTTGCCATCGGGAGGCAGGGTACCTGGCAGGAGCCGGCGCGGGATATGGCGGTGCGTGCTCCCTTCGATAAGGTTCGGGCGCAGGCGCCCGACCGGGGGAGTGCCAGTCAAGGGGGAAAGTGATGAGTGATTCGAGTTTCGAGCTCGGGGGAGTGCATCACCTGGCGCTCGTGTGCAGCGACATGAGCCGTACCGTCGAGTTCTATCGCGACGTCCTGGGGATGCCGCTCGTGAAGACGGTCGAGCTGCCCTACGGGATGGGGCAGCACTTCTTCTTCGATTGTGGCGGAGGGAACCAGATCGCCTTCTTCTGGTTCCCGAAGGGACCCGGGCCCGCTCCGGGCATCGCCGCTCCCACGACGATCCCATACGTGGGCAAGGCGGATTCTGCCGTCGGATCGATGAACCACGTGGCCTTGACGGTGCCCGAGGAGCGCCTCGAGGAGTACCGTGCGCGCCTGTTCGAGCTCGGGGTCGAGTGCAGCGAGATCGTGAACCACGACGACAGCGAGAAGGGCTACTCTAAGGAGATGCATCCCGGGGTCTTCGTGAGATCGATCTACTTCATGGATCCCGACGGCATCGTCCTCGAGTTCGCCGCCTGGACGAAGGTGCTGGGACCCGAGGACGTTCGCCACGAGCCGGTTTCGGCGGCCGACAGCACCGTCTAGGCCCCCGTCGGGACGCGCCCGGGGGGATCGAGGCTGTCAGGAGTTGCCGGCGGCCGTGTCCTCCGCGGGTTCCTCGCCGCCGTCGGCCCCGAAGAGAGCGGCGACCTCGGAGATGGTCGCGATCACGAGCCCGACGATGCCGACGACGAGCGCGACTCTGGCGACGGTCTCCCATACGGAGGTGTAGTCCGAGAAGTCGAAGGGGAAGATCTGCCACGTCCGCACGGTCACGATCAGGCTGATGACGTTCAGCCCGATCTGCCCGGTGTGCTGCACCCACGGAGGATCGGTGGCGATCCAGACGAGGTTCAGGAAGGCCCCGGCGACGAGGGAGACGTCGAGGATCGGCAGGAGGTCGTCGAACTCCCCCGTCAGGAAAGGCGGCCAGCCCCAGTCCAGGAACTGGTTCACGAGTCAGAGGAGCACGAGGTTCACCATCGCGGCGACGAGGTAGCCGGCACGCCGTGCCGGGCGGGACGGGCGGGGCTTGCGCGTCCGGCGGGCCTGGCGTTCGCTCGCGGCCTCGGTTGCTACTCCGGTTGCTGTTCCGGTTGCTGCGGGGTTCTCCATCGCAGTCAAGCGTGCCTTCGCTGAGTGAGCGGCGCTACCCGGACGCTGCGTCGAGATGCCCGGTGTAGAGCTCGCGTGGCCAGTAGCGGACGGTTTGTACGGCGTGGGCCTCGACGAGCTCGGTCCTGACACGGTCGTAGTCGTAGCAGTTGAGCTCGTACTGGTTGCCCCAAGGGTCGACGAGGTCGAACGCCCAGCACAGATCGAAGTCCACGAGATCTGAGAGGACGAGACGCTCACCTCGCTGAGAGTCGATGGCGCAGGGGAGTGAGCGGGCGAACGAGACGAAGCTGTCTGCATCGACGCTGAAGGCGACCCCGGTCCGCTGCGGCACCATGGGGTGTTGGTCGGTCACCTCGAAGAGCGCCAGCATCGTCCGGCCGCCGTCGGCCGAGATCTGGAGCGGGCCGCCCTCGAACCCGTTCGCCCAGAAGCCGTACCTGTCGACCGGCTCGAACCCGAGGTGCTCCGCGTACCACCGAGCAGCCTCGGCGCGATCCGGCACCCGGATGTGAACATGGTCCAGCCTCCCCATGCGGAACGCCGGTGGCTCGGTCCCCATGGTGCAGAGCCTACCGGCCGCATGCGCACGTCGATCGGGGGTCGGGTGTCGCAGCCGGGAAGTAGGATCGAACAGGTGTTCGAGGCAGTGGGAGGGGTCATGGAAGCGGAGCTGGAGAGGGCCATGTCAGACGAAGATCAGCGTCCCTTGGAGATGATCGAGCGCGAGATCACCGAGCTGGCGGCTCATGTGAACGCGGCGACGTGCCGCTGGCTCCTGCTCGTCGCCGAGTTCGACCATCGAATGGGTTGGGCGACCTGGGGCGCCAAGTCGTGTGCCCACTGGCTCAACTGGCGGTGTGGGATCAGTCTGGGGACAGGCCGGGATCAGGTGCGGGTTGCGCATGCCCTCGAGGGTCTGCCCGGGATCCGGGCGGCGTTCGCCGCGGGGACGATCAGCTACAGCAAGGTCCGGGCGCTCGTGCGGGTCGCGACGTCGGAGACCGAGGCCGAGCTGTTGGAGACGGCGCAGTACCTGTCGGCGTCGCAGCTCGAACGCGTCGTGCGCAGCATGCGCCGTGTGCTCGACGCGGAAGGAGTCTCGTCGGCCGAGCTGGCGCGGCGTCAGCGGGCAAGGCGCCGGTTGCGTTGGCACTGGGACGAGGACGGCTCCCTCGTGTTCTCCGGACGGCTTGCCCCCGAGGACGGGGCTGCGTTCGTGAAGGCTCTGCGTGCGTCCCGGACCGAGACCGATCGTATCGAGACGGAAGATGTCGGTGCCGGGGACGTTTCCGCGGAAATCGAGATGTCCGAGGCCTGGGAGCAGCGCGATGCAGATGGCCTCGTCGCGTTGGCGGAGTCGTACCTCGAACATGGCGCGGCTAGACGCGCAGGGTCCGAGGCGGTCCAGGTCGTCGTCCACGTCCATGCCGGCACGGAGTCGACCAGGGAATCGACGATCGAGGACGGCCCGGCCCTGCCTGCCGAGACCGCTGAACGTCTGGCGTGTGATGCCGACGTGGTCGAGGTCCGCGAGGACGCCGCCGGGACGCCCCTCGACGTCGGCAGGCGTACGCGGCGGGTCTCGGCTGCGTTGCGCCGTGCGCTGGCCCTGCGGGACGAGGCGTGCCGGTTCCCGGGGTGCAACAGCACCAGGGTCGAGGCGCATCACAGGCGGCACTGGCTCGACGGCGGCCCGACTGCGCTGGGGAACCTCGTGAGTCTCTGCCGGTACCATCACCGCTTCGTGCACTCGAACCACTGGACGGTCGAGGTGCGCGGCGACGGCAGGTTCGTCTTCCTCGACCGTGCCGGGTGCGCGTATCCCGAGACTCTGCCCTGGACCGGATCAGAGGTCGACCTGCGGCGCACCAACGCCCGCATCGGTCTCGACATCGACGGCGGCAGCGTGGCGGCCCAGTGGGATGGCACCCGACTCGACTTCGGCTACGTGGTGGACGTCCTCTCGCAATTCGCCTGCAGAGAGAGAGAGCGCGAGAGGTCAGCGATGTGGAAACCTGCTGGATCTGAAAAGCAGTTGTCGGGCGGGTTCGCAGCCGACGTACTCGGCCAAGCCCTCACGCTGTAGTCGATCGAAAGCAAGTCGTATGACTTCCCTCTAGGCAGCTCTTCGGGAGCTGTCGGGCATCGTGACGATCCGCGTCAGGCGGAAGGTCGGTCTCGCGACGCAGGCGGCCACGGGAAGATTGCGGTCGCAAGGGCTCGCTATGTTCAGAGCTGCTCATCACCCGGACAAGTGCCAAAGGGCCGAGTCGATTGTGACATCGGGAGGACAGCCATGAACAGGCGGGCGAGAACATCACTGCTGCTCCTTGCCGTCCTTGTGTTCGTGGTAGGGGGGATGCTCTTGAACATCCAGGAACAACGGCTTACCGAGCAACACGAGTTGGAGCTGCGGCGTGTGGAAGCACGCGGATTCATGGACGGTGAAGCGATGGGGCTTCGCAGAGGCCACGATGAGGGCTACCAGGAGGGGTTCGACCGAGGCCGGGACGACGGCTACGAAATGGGCTATGAAGAGGGCTATCAAGAGGGGTACGACGAGGGGTACGAGCTGGGAATTCTGGATTTCTCTCCCTAACGCTCGATGCCTGTGGAGTGTGATGGGTTCGGTCGGGCGCTGTCGGTAGGGTCACGGCGTGGAAGAGCTCCCGCCGGAAGCCCTCGTCGTGAGGATGGGTTCGCTCGAATCAAGGACCTTCTGGATCTCGGTGATAGACGAGCACGAGGCCTCTGGGCGATGGGGTCTCTCGGTCTTGTCGCGTCCAAGTATGGCGGCCGATGAGATGATCGAGGAGTCGGGGCTCCCGCACTCGAAGTACCGTGTCAGCACGGTCGGGGCCATCCGGGATGCCGGGTACGACGTGATTCCGGACGAGGAAGCCGTCCGGTGTCACGCTCTCCTGCTGTTCGTGGACGAGCCGGCCGACATAGATTACGAGAGGGTCACCAGCTTGTTCTCGGAGCCTCGGCTGAGGCCGCATGGATCTTGAGGAGCCAACATGACGAGACTCACGTCGCCCATCCGGGCCTGGGCAGACTTCCATCGAATGCGTCCGGACGGCCGGATCCGCATCTCTTGGCGAATGATCGAGTCGGTGATCGAACCGTACGCCCCAGGCAACCCTGTCGAGGTTCGAGACGGCGAGTATGTCTGTCTGGGCAGGCTCGTGAAGGGCGAGGCCACAGCCCTTGAGGTTCAGCTCGACCTCGACACCTTCATGCCAGAGATGCCTTTGTACGAGACTCCCGAAGCTCGGCAACGCTACATGCATGGGATATTCCCGGGCGGAGTTCGCGACCGCGCAACTCCGAGTCAGGCGGGCGTAAGGACGGAGGAGGAACCTGTCGTCGTAACCGGTCCCGGAGTTGTTCTTCGCGCGGGCATACCTCTCGTTTCTGTCTGAGGCCGGTACCCTCGGGAGCACCGTGAACGACCTTCCTCATCCTGACGCCGACTCCCCCGCCAAGCCCTCTGGTCTCCTTCTCTTGTGCGATGCGGCCGAGGCAATCGGCGGCAAGCTCTACCTGCTGGGAGCTGGCTGGTCGAGACAGGTACTCCCGGAGGGGCATATGGGGAAGATGGCCCTCGCAATCCGCATCAAGATCCCATGGAACATGGCGAACACCAAGCTCGACCTCGAAATGCGACTGGTCACAAGCGATGGCGAGCCCGTCCTGAACGAGGACAACCAAGAGGTGAAGATCGTTGCCACGGTCGAAGTGGGCAGGCCTCCTGGACTTGCGAAGGGTACTCCACTTGATTTCACTGCGGCAGTGGACACGAACGTGACCCTCGACCCGAAGCAGTACGAGTGGCAGCTCCGGCTTGGTGGAGAGCTGCTTGCACGAGAGCAGTTCTCGGTAGAGCGTCCCCCCGGGTGACGGCGTCGGCGTTGTCGTGGCGGTCGATGTCGAGGACGATCTGCCAGAGTTCCTTGCCGTGGGGTCCTAGCGGTCGGCTGCGTATGTGCCCTTGAGCCCTCCGGTCCTGTGCCCACTTGTGTGCCAGGCCGGCTTGGGCATGGCTGGCTTGGGCATGGCTGGCTTGGGCATGGACAGCGGTGGGGGCGGCAGCACGTTGGCAGACAAGGACCTGACGGGAAGGTGAAGTGGCCTCTGACCTGCGCTTCGAAGCTCCGGGGGTGGGACTCGAACCCACAACCTACGGATTAACAGTCCGCCGCTCTGCCAATTGAGCTACCCCGGAACACCCCGGGCGACCCCCGGGGAAACCACCGGAGCGTAGCACCCGGTTTCGCCGGGCGACCCAACGGGTGGCGGCCGAGGCGGGGTGCAGCAGGGTCAGCCGTCCAGGTCGCTTTCGAGAGCGGCTTCGAGGTGTTCCAAGCGCGAGATGTCGCGCACGCCTCCCTTGTCGGCGGAGGCGGCGAGGGCGGCGTAGACGCGCAGCGCAGCGGACACACGCCTCGGGCGCGGCCCGGGTGCCCAGCCGTCCGGGTCGGATTCCGCGGCATCGCGTCGTGCGGCAAGCTCGTCGTCGGGTACGTCGAGGTGGATGCGGCGCTGTGGGATGTCGATCTCGACGATGTCCCCTTCGCGCACCAGGCCGATCGCGCCTCGCGCGGCGGCCTCGGGGGAGACGTGCCCTATCGAGAGCCCCGACGTCCCCCCGGAGAAGCGGCCGTCCGTTATCAGGGCGCACCTCGCCCCCAGGCCCTTCCCCTTGAGGAAGCTCGTCGGGTAGAGCATCTCCTGCATGCCGGGACCGCCGCGTGGTCCCTCGAATCGGATCACGACGCAGTCGCCGGCGCGGATCGAGTCGGCGAGTATCGCCTCGACGGCGTCCTCCTGTGAGTCGAAGACGCGGGCGGGACCGCGGAACGTCCAGAGCGAAGGGTCGACCCCGGCGGTCTTCACGATGCAGCCGTTCTCGGCGATGTTCCCGTAGAGGACGGCAAGACCGCCGTCGGCCGTGTAGGCATGCTCCACGTCCCTGATCGCGCCCGCCTCCCGGTCCAGGTCGAGGTCGTCCCACATCTCGTTCTGCGAGAAGGCCTCGGTCGTCCTGACGCCTCCGGGCGCCGCCCGCCAGAAGGCGGCGGCGTCCTCGTGGACCTCCGGCGAGCGCACGTCCCAGTCCCGCAGCAGATCGGCCAGGGTGGGGGAGTGGACGTTCGTGGCCTTCTCGTCGAGGAGCCCTGCGCGTGCGAGCTCGCCCAGGATGGCAGGAATCCCGCCTGCCCGATGGACGTCCTCGACGTGCATCTCGCTGCTCGGGGCCACTTTGCAGATGCACGGCACACGCCTCGACAGGCGGTCGATGTCGCTCATGCCGAAGTCGACGCCTGCCTCGGTGGCGGCTGCGAGGAGGTGAAGCACCGTGTTCGTCGAGCCGCCCATCGCTATGTCGAGAGACATGGCGTTCTCGAACGCCGCCCTGTCCGCGATGCTCCGTGGGAGGACGCTGTCGTCGTCGTCCGCGTAGTGGCGGCGGACGAGGTCCATCACCACGCTCCCCGCCCTCTCGAAGAGCTTCCTGCGCGCCGCGTGCGTGGCGACGAGAGTCCCGTTGCCGGGCAGGGCGAGGCCGATCGCCTCGACGAGGCAGTTCATCGAGTTCGCCGTGAACATGCCCGAGCACGATCCGCACGTCGGGCACGCCGAAGCCTCGACGGCGGCGAGCTCGGAGTCAGGGACCGATGCGTCCACCGCCGCGTACATCGAGTCGATCAGGTCGAGTGCCCGGCTCCTGCCACCGAGCGTCGCCCGCCCTGCCTCCATCGGGCCACCGGACACGAACACGGTCGGTATGTCGAGCCGGAGTGTGGCGAGGAGCATTCCCGGGGTGATCTTGTCGCAGTTCGAGATGCAGACGAGGCCGTCGGCACAGTGTGCGTTGACCATGTACTCGACCGAGTCGGCGATCAGGTCACGGCTGGGCAGCGAATAGAGCATCCCGTCGTGGCCCATGGCGATCCCGTCGTCGACGGCGATCGTGTCGAACTCGCGGCCGACCCCGCCGGCGGCGGCGATGGCGTCGCACACGATCTGGCCGACGTCCTTGAGGTGGACATGTCCGGGAACGAACTGCGTGAAGCTGTTCGCGACCGCGATTATCGGCTTGCCGAAATCGGCATCGCCCATCCCTGTAGCGCGGAGCAGTGCCCGGGCGCCGGCCTGTTCGCGGCCCTGGGTCACGGTGTCGGAGCGGAGCGGACGCATGTGTTTGCTCTCCTGCCTTCCGGTTTGAACGCTCAGTCGTCCCCGGCGCAACCCTTGGGGACGATCT
>QWHP01000568.1 GCA_021404985.1 Actinobacteria bacterium ATB1 | reverse complement strand
CGGGATCAGGTCCTCAGTGCTCACCGACGTCAACATCGCCAACTGCAGATCAGGGGTTCCACACATGGCCCCATTCCTTTCGATCCACACGCCGAACGCGAGCACCTCAGCCGAACTTCAGCACCCTGTTAGCCGTCTGGCCCTCAGGTGGCCGGAACCAGGAGCCGTCCGACGGTCAGGAAGCCAGTGTGGGCAACCATCCTGTGGTCGGGGCGGACGGAGGCCCCGCTCACGTTCCAGGTCCGGTGGAGGACCTCGACTGTGTCGAGCATCCCGAACCCGCTCTCCTCGAGTGCCGTCACCGCCTGCTGGACCTGGGGCACCGTAGGTAGGTAGGTGAGGACGATCCCGCCCGGCACGAGTGCGCGCCGCGCCGCCGGCGCGACCCGCCAGGGCTCGGGCAAGTCGAGGACGATCCTGTCGAGAACGTCCTCGTCGAGATCCGTTGCGACGTCTCCGATGCAGAGCCGGTGGTTGGGCACCTTCCCCATGAACCGCTCGATGTTGGCGATCGCGTGATCGGCATGGTCCTGACGGATCTCGTAGCTCGTGACATGCCCCCTCTCCCCCACGGCCCTCAGAAGGGCCATCGTCAGGGCACCCGAACCTATGCCTGCCTCCACGACCCGGGCACCCGGGAAGACGTCGGCGAGCATCACGATCGCCGCGGAGTCCTTCGGGTAGACGATCTGCGCGCCGCGACGCATCTTGAGGACGTATTCGGCCAGCGTGGGTCGCAGGGCCGTGACGGTCGTCCCGGATGTCGTCCGCACCTCGACCCCGGGTGAAGCCCCGATGATGTCGTCGTGGCGGAGGACGCCGGCGTGGCTGTGGAACTCACCACCGGGCCGGAGGTCGACCAGCCATTGACGTGACTTCCTGTCCACGAGGAGAGCAAGGTCGCCGGGTCCGAACGTGACACTCACGAGGTCGCGCCCGTTCCGGTCGTGCGGTGACGGAGGCGGCAGAACGCACAGACTTCTGCGGTTGTGGGCGCGCCGCACGAGGCACACGGATGGACGTCCGCAGGACCGTTGGGGCCCGCGGTCTCGGCGGTCTCGAGGAGCGGTAGGCCGCGTTCGAGAAAGCCGAAATAGAGCTGCGACTTGGTACCCGGTGACGCCAACTCGATGTCCGTGAGGGCGTCCTTGTAGCGCAGACCCGTGTTGCCCGACACCATCGGGCACTCCTCGACGATGTAGTCGATCCCCGCGAGGACGCAATACGCTGCCGTCTCGCGCTCCCCGAGACGAATAAGCGGTTTGACCTTCCGGACGAAACCGTTCGTGGCCGGAAGGACCGGGCTCTGGCGCGCCAGAGCGCTGACGTCCCAGTGCAACAAGTTCCCGAAGAGGACGGCGGCCTCGTCGTCGAGGTTGTGGCCTGTCGCGAGCACTTGGTAGCCGCTGTCGAGGGCTGCCTGGTTCATCACGTAACGCTTCGAGAGCCCGCAGACTCCACATGCAGGGCGGTGCGCCGTCTTGGCCCCCGTCGGGATGTCGTAGCCGTGGGTTTCGGCGAGATCGACGACCCTCAGCGTCTCGAGCGCTCGCCTGAAGACCTGGCGGATCGCGTCCGCGGACCTCGAGAGCGCGCGCGCGACCTCGACCGCGC
>QWHP01000094.1 GCA_021404985.1 Actinobacteria bacterium ATB1 | reverse complement strand
ACACCTTGCGTGTTGCTGTCCATCAGAATCGTCGCGGTCGAGCAGTAGGTGCTGCTCTTGAGCTGGAAGGTCGGGAACTTGAAGGCCAGCAGCCAGACCAGGGCAAGGCCGCCGAAGGTACATCCGGCGACTACCAACCAGCGTCTGGCGATGATCCGGATGAGTTCTGTGACGTTCATGTCCTGGTTCCTTCGACTCTGGGGAACGGGCGTGGGTCGTTCGCGAACACTCTCGTGTCGGGCTCGGCAGGAATGGGACCCTTCGACTTGAGCTTGCGGACCTTGACCTTCGGCTCAGGTGGTGCCATCCCGAACGCGAGGACGATGCCGAGGGTCGCGCCGACCACCCCACCGAAGATCATCCACCGACTCACCTGCCCACCCGTGGATTCGACGTTCTCGACCCGGGGCGGCTCCACGATCTCGGCCGTCATCCTGTTCTTCTCTGGGACGGCAGCTTCGTCCTGTCTCGTCGCGAGCCAGTCGATGTACGTCGCCCCGGCTGCCTCGGCAAGCTTGACTGCGTCCTCCGGGGTGTCACCGGCGACTTCGATGATGAGGATGTAGGAGGGGATGATCCCCCAGGCGACGAGGTCGTCCTTGATCTCCTTGGCGCTGTAGGCGCCCCCGACGCGTTCGGAGATCTCCTCGGCAAAGGATTGCGACTGGATGACCTGCACATGCACCGTCGGGGTGGTGATGAGTCGGAGAACGGCTGTGTTGGCCACTTCGGCGTCCACTCTCGGCAGATCGATGAAGAGGCGGATCTGGGAGCGGTACTTGCCCGCCTTCGGCACCAGACCACCCGGTCCGAACTCCAGTTGAGTGAAGGCGGCGACGCTGATCCCGGCAACCACGAAGATGGCGATAAGGAGTGATCGCCTGCCGATAGTCCTCAGGATGTTACCGAGATCCATTTATCGCCTATGGGGTTGCGTGCCCTGCCTCCCAGATCACTGAACCCCACTGCATGGAGCGGGTGTTGCCCCGATGACACCAACGACTTGCCAGACGCATGAGATGTTCGTGACGTCCATGGGTCATTCCTGCCGGTGCCCACGCCTGACGGGTACCCGACCGGCCTCGCCTTGCACAGATCGGTACAGCCCTGCCGCTGATCCGGCCGCGATCCTCAGTAGGCACCCTTTCGGCCGAAGATCACGGGAATCGTCTTGAGCATCAACTGGATGTCCACCCAGATGGACCAGTTCTGGATGTAGGCGAGGTCGAGTTTGACCATCTCGTCGTACGTCAGGTCACTGCGCCCGAGAACCTGCCAGTATCCCGTGACCCCCGGACGGACGTTCAGGCGCTTGATCGCGATGTCGCCGAAGTGCTCGACCTCGACCGGTAGCGCTCGCGGACCGACGAGGCTCATGTCACCCTTGAGGACGTTGATGAACTGTGGCAGCTCGTCGAGCGAGGTCTTGCGGATCAGGGAGCCGACACGCGTGATGCGAGGATCGTCCTTGATCTTGAAGAGAAGGCCGTCGGACTCGTTGCGGCCGCTGAGCCCGGCGAGCTTGGACTCGGCATCCACGCACATCGACCTGAACTTGATCATCTTGAAGTAGCGCCCTCGGTAGCCGGCCCTCTTCTGCTTGAAGAACACGGGGCCGCGATCGTCGATCTTGATCGCGAGTGATGTGAGGACGAACAGCGGGGAGAGGACGAGCAGCGCAAGCGTCGCGCCGAGAATGTCGAAGACCCGCTTCCCGGGCATCATCCGCGGCGCGTACGACAGTCGCCCCAGACTGATGAGCGGGATGCCCTCGATCTGCTCGACGTTGCGCGGCGACAGCAGAAAGTCCTGGAGAGGAGGCACCAGCGAAGCCTGCACCTTGAAGCCGTCGACGGCCATGAAGCAATCGGCCACGTACTTCGTGTCCGCCTCCTCCGGCACGAGGATGAGTTGTTCGATCCCCAACCGGGTCACGATCTCGGGCAGGTCTTCGGGACGTCCGGCGATCGTCGCCATGGCACCGTGGTCCGGGACCCCATGCTCGTCCGTGTCCTGAGAGATCACTCCGACGACACGGAGGCCGATCTCGGGACGCCGGCCGACCTTCCCGACGAGGCTGGCCACGGAGTGGCCCGTGCCGACGATCAGGGTCTTGCGGACGCCATATCCCCGCCGACGGAGGAGCGAGGCTGCAACGTGGAGCACCGAACGGAACGCGACGAGCCCGAGAAGCGTGAAGGAAGCGGTGAGAGCGGCCCCGCCGAGATCGAGTCGCTGACCGAGGATCACTGCCATGAACGCGGCAGCTATTGCAGATCCCGCGACCAGTCTCGGGAGCTCACTCACCAACGAACCGTGGTGAACACCTTGAGGCGGTGAGTAGAGGCGGAGGAGAGCGAGGATCGGGAGGTAGACGACGAAGAGGAGCTCCAAGGGAAACGCCGGGAGATGGAACGGCAGCGACGGGAACACCGTGCGGCTGTCCACGACGAATTGGTACGTGACGAGCAGCGCGACGAGGTCCGTCGACAACCGTGCGGTGGGCGAGAGACGCGCCACCCAGTTGAGGGGCCCGCGCAACATGTCTCGTCCTGCATGCCTTCGCGCTCGTGCCTCGGCCGGGTACAGAGGTGAGGTCGTCGCGTGGACCTGGGCAAGCCTGGCCGAGATGTCGTGGACTCTTGCCCCGGACGCGGGCCCTGGTCCGCTTCCGTCCGCTCGTGCCTCTGCTCCGGAAACGGCCGTGGTGGCCTCACCCGGTGGCGTGGTCCCAACGGGTGTCGCCACAACCGGTGCCGGCATGCCGGCGTCGTCGAGCAAAGAGTCGCCACCGTCGGCGCCGCGCAACCTCCGGTGCTCTCCCAGTGCATCTGTCATCGTGGTGGCATCCCCGTGCTCGTCTCCCAATGCGACCTCGTCGCGGAGCGACCGCCCCCCCTGACCGGCCGTCATGGTCATCGACGGGACCTCCCGTTGAGCCTCCCAGTTCCCGGTTCCGTCGCCAGCGTCCCTCGACCTCGTTCATCGTGTCGATCGAGGGATCCGGAACTCACGGCCTGCCCTGCGCGATACTGATGCCGTGCGCACCGAGTCGTCCTCATCGATCTCCAGTCCTTCTGCCAGCGGCGTACGTGGCACTCAGGACGCTCTCTCCAAGCCCGGAGAAGCCTGCGGCGTCTTCGGGATCTTCGCTCCCGGGGCCCCGACCGCGTCCCTGACCTACCTCGGGCTACACGCCTTGCAGCACAGAGGGCAGGAATCAGCGGGAATAGCCGCTTCCGACGGTGACACTGTCACGGTCGTGAAAGACCTGGGCCTCGTGACACAAGTTTTCGACGAGCAGCGTCTAAGTCCTCTTCAGGGCCATGTCGCCATAGGCCATGTGCGCTACTCGACCACAGGGTCCAACACCTGGGAGAACAGCCAGCCCGCCTACCGGACGGCAGGGCCGTGTGGGTTCGCCCTCGCCCACAACGGCAACCTCACGAACGTGGGGTCTCTCTTCGCCCAGACCGGGACGTTGTTCTCGTCGCTGCCCGGGGCCGTTCCGGCAACAAGTGACAGCGACGTGATTGCCGAACTGATCGCGAAAGAGCGCGACGCTGCCAGTGACAGGGCCGATTGGCTCGAAGGTGCGGTCTGTCGCGTGGTCCGCGGACTCGAGGGTGCGTACACACTCGTTCTCATGGACGAGACGAGAGTCATCGGCGTGAGAGACCCGTTCGGTTTCCGGCCGCTTTGTCTGGGACGTCTCGAGCAGGGCTGGGTTCTTGCCTCGGAGACGGCGGCGCTCGACATCGTGGGGGCCCACTTCGTCCGGGAGATCGAGCCTGGTGAGGTCATCGTCCTCGATCCGGATGGCATCCACTCGCACCACCCCTTCGACACGGTCGATCCGAGGCTTTGCATCTTCGAGTTCGTGTACTTCGCGCGACCCGACTCTCATCTCTACGGACGGAGTGTCCACGCCACACGCCAGCACATGGGTCGTCTTCTGGCGCGGCAGGCGCCGGTGGATGCGGACATGGTGATGCCCGTGCCCGAGAGCGGAATCCCCGCCGCCCAGGGCTATGCGATGGAATCCGGGATCCCCTACGGAGACGGACTCGTCAAGAACCGGTACGTGGGGCGCACCTTCATCGCCCCCACGCAGGAGCTCCGTGACAGAAGCATCCGCATGAAACTCAATCCCCTCGAGGCAAACATCAAGGGCAAACGGCTCGTAGTGATCGATGACTCCATCGTCCGCGGGTCGACGACGCGCAAGATCGTCTCGCTTCTCCGCGAAGCCGGGGCGGCGGAGGTCCACTGCAGGATCTCTTCCCCACCCTACAGGTGGCCGTGCTACTTCGGGATGGACACGGCGAGGCGATCGGAACTCCTCGCCGCCAACATGTCGGTCGGTGAGATCAGGGATTACGTGGGCGCCGACTCACTCGCGTACCTCGAGATCGGCAATCTCCTCACAGCGGTCGGGTCGGAAGGCGGCTTCTGCACCGCGTGCCTGAGCGGGGACTATCCGGTCCAGGTCGACGAGTCGGTCGGAAAGGACGTCCTCGAGGTGTTGGACGCCTCTCAACCCAGCGCTCTAGCCGACTGACAGCAGCCACCCTCGACAGCGCGGGATGACAGGGAACCTCTTCACCTGCCGAGGGAATTCAAGTCCGGCCCTGAGCTGTCCGACTGAGGTAGAGGTCACTCACTTGTGTGATCTGGACAAAAGGGCAGGCATGCACCACTCGGGGAATCCTGTCACCGACGAAGAAACTCTCATTCGAGAGGCACGCGCGGCGGGACTCAGACGGTTCAAGATCCCCTCGCTCGAGGCGATCGAACGTCGTCGCCAGCAGCTCTGGTCGATCACGTTCGTGATGCTCGTCGCGCTCGCCGCGATGGTCGTCGTCCTTTCCTTCTGGGACAAGGCGTTGCCCGACGCGCTCCAGCAGTTCGGACGCATGCCGGTCATGCGCGTCTTCTTCCTCGGCGTCACCACCGCGTTCTGCGTCTACGTGATCGAGAAGGAACGCCATCTCCGCAAGATCACGCGGGCCCTCGTCGACGAACGTGTCCTCAACTCGGTGTTGAGCAACCGCGTGAACGAGCTCAGCGTCCTCTCCCAGATCGGGCGGGCAATCAACTCCGTACAGGACACATCGTCGGTGCTCGACGTCATCCTGGGTTCGGCACTCGACCTTCTCCAGGCGAGCGAGGGAGCGATCATGCTGCTCGACTCCGACCGCCACCTCCTGTCGACGGTGTGCTCGACGGCCCCGAAGGACTCCTCCGCGAACACGATCCCCAGGGAAGTCCTCGTCGGCGAAGGAGTGGCCGGCTACGTGGCACAACAACGTGTCCCCCTGCTCGTGTCACGGCGGATGGATCCGACCCTCTTCAACCGCATGGTCTCGCCCGACTCCGAGATCGAGTCCGCGATGGCCGTTCCATTGGTCCATCGCGACGAACTGCTCGGCGTGATCGTGGTACACGAGACCGCCGGGCAGACGCACTTCAACGAGTACGACCTCCATGCACTCGGTCTTCTCGCAGAGAACGCCGCCGTGACGGTGTCAAATGCTCGCCTGTTCCAGGCCGAACGCGAGCACGTCGCGAAGCTCCAGGAGGTAGACAACCAGCGATCGGAATTCGTGGCGACCGTGAGCCACGAACTGCGCAGCCCCCTCACGTCCATCCTTGGTTCGGTGCGGACACTGCACAAGAGAGGTGCGACGATGGAGCCGCACCAACACGACGAGCTCCTCCACGTGATCGAACGACAGAGCAGCCGCCTCCTCAAGCTCATCGACGAGATCCTCTTCGCAAGTCGTATCGAAGCGGGCGAGAACCGGCTCGTGCGACAGCCGGTCGATCTCGTGGGCTGTGTGGGGGAGGTCGTGACAGCCTTCCAGGGAAGGGAACATGGCGATCGGGTCCAGTTGCTCGCACCCCCGACGGCATCGGTCACCGCCATAGCGGATCCCAACGCCGTACAACAGGTCGTCACGAACCTCATCGACAACGCCCTCAAGTACTCCGGGGACAGCCCGGTGTCGGTCAGCCTCTCGACGGCCGGAATGGAAGTCTTGATCACTGTCGCCGACAGGGGGCCGGGGATCCCGAAGGACGAGTTGCCCCACATCTTCGATCGGTTCCGTCAGGGGTCCGACGGGAATGGCCACAGGGGAGTGGGGCTCGGCCTGTACATAACCGCAAACCTCGTATCCGCCATGAAAGGCCGGATCTGGGTTCAGAGCGATGTGGGAAAAGGCGCAGCTTTCACGCTGACTCTGCCGATAAACCGAGAAGAATCGACCGCGGCCGGCAGCACGGCCCCGCGTGACTCTGTCACATCAGCGGTCCAGGCGTTGCCGGACGAGGGAGCCGGTGATAAACGGTCATGAGAAGCGCCAAGCCCCGAGTGCTCATCGTCGACGACGAGCCTGACATCCTGCTGATGCTGCGCATGAACCTCGAGGCCGAGGGCCACGAGACCCTGCTTGCCGGCGACGGCGAGACGGCTCTGCGGCGCATCGGTGAGGAGAGGCCCGACGTGGTCCTGCTGGACGTGATGATGCCCGTCCTCGACGGGTGGGGGGTCCTCGAACAACTGTCGCTGATGCAGGACCGCCCCCGTGTGATAGTGCTCTCCGCAAAGTCGACGGAACGGGACATCCACCGGGCATGGGAGCTCGGAGCCGACGAGTACGTGACGAAGCCGTTCGACCCCGATGACCTCATGGAGACGATCGTCAGGGTCCACCAACACCGTGGGAACGCAAGCTTCGAGAGATCGGAGAGCTCATCGAACGTCTCGCTCGACAGCGCAACCGGGATCGACGCCACAAGGCCAGCGTCCTGGATCGATGCCGCAAGGCCCAGAACCGAAGGCGCTCTCAGCTTCGAGTATCCGGGCTGAAGACGGCTGCGCGCCTCCGGGGGGGACCCGTCCCAGGTGATGCCGGACCGAACCCACGAAATTCGATCTCACGAGCTCCCACACCGCGCGGGGAGGCCCTCGACTCCGTAGAGCCCGAGATGCTGCTTCTCGTGCCCGATTCCGGTGCGTTCGACGAGGATCTCCTCGAGACCTGAGGTGTCGGAACTCACGAAGGCCATCTCCTGAACGGGGGACAGCCAGTGCTCGGGGTCGTCGTAGACGACGAGGTAGTCGATGCAGGCCGACCGCAAGTCGTCGAGCCACGCTGCCCGTTCGTCGTCACGCCAGGGAGAGCCGATGTCGTCCCTGCCGAGCCACATCACCTCGTTGGTGAGCCCAGGTCCGTGCAGGGGATAGTTCTGGACCAAGCCCGCGACGGCGAACCTGCTGTCCTCGATCGGGCGGTCCTGGACCTCGCGGTAGAGCCGCCCGAGGCCTTCCACGTACGAGTTCCTGTACCAGTTCGCGTTCCATTCAGGTGCCGAGGCGATTGCGATCAGGAGCAGGGCGCCGAGCAGAGTTGCGGACCCGACGAGCAGCGTCCGGCGGGACGGCCCCGTGCCGGTTCGTCCGCGGCGGTCGCGAACGAAGAGCGCCACTGCGACGCAGCAGGTGACGACAAACCCTGCCGCCAAGCCTCGCGTGGCCATGCGGAAGGTGGAAAGGAGAGGAGAGAGGTACGAGACGGCCATGCCTGCGGCGAACGCAACGAGAAGGGACACCCTCCACACATCCGGGCGCTTGCCCTTCAGGGCCCCGGACATCGCTGTCGCGAGCAGAATCGCGAAAGTCCCTACGACGTACCGTCCCGAGGCGGGCACGTTGTATCCGTCGTTCCCGCTTGTCCACGGCATCGCCCATGTGACAGCGAGGGCGAGCACCGGCATCGCTGTCAGGAGCCACACCCGACAGAGGTCGAAATGCCGACCCCCCGCTCTCAGTGTGCGCAACAGGCCCGGGAAACCGAACACGAGCAGCGGTGCAACGAAGAACAGCCCGGCTACGTAGTCGAGGACCACACGGACGACTGCCTCCGGCCCACCTCTGACCATGTACTGCCAGACCGACCAGTCGTCGCCGTTGTCCCGCCAGTATCCGGCACGGAAGTCCAGGAACTCGAACGCCCAGACGGGATTGCTCTCCAAGACGGAGTTGCGCGCATACCAGACGACGGCCGGAGCAGCCACGGCAAGGGGGAGCAGCAGGAGCCCCTGAGCCCACCTCCGCCGCCAGAGAACCAAGGCCAGGAAGCTGCCCGCGAAGATCAGGCCGTAGATCGTCCCCGTGATCTTGGAGCCGAGAGCGAGGCCGAGCGCCAGACCGCCGAGAATCAGGTCGATCGGGTTCTCCGAGTCGCGCCAACGGAGGACGAAGGCGACCGACAGGACCCATCCTCCCATGGGCAACAGGTCGCTCCCGAGCGAGCCTATCCCGGCGGTCGCCACGATCGGCACGAAGAGTCCGGTGGCGCCGACGAGCAGGGCATCACGCGTCTTCAGGCCGAGCTGCTCCGCCAGTGCCGCCATGGCGGCGAGGGCGAAGCCGGCGTGGGCCAGGGGCGCGAGGTTGACCAGGTAGTCGCGCCCGAAAGGGACCACGAACCAGGACGCCGTGAGCTCCGAGTTCATCGGGTACCCGTTCTGGAACACCGAGAACTGCCACTGTCGCATCGACCAGATCGTGTGTTCCCTCACCCAACCGGCGATCGCCGTCAAGTGATAGGTCATGGTGTCGGTCGCGAACGAGGGCTTGACGAGAGCCGAAACCAGGGCCGTCACGGCCGCGAACACGAGCACCACGACAGTGCCGTACCACACGTAC